>JBBQYK010000177.1:0-10603 GCA_038208765.1 Verrucomicrobiota bacterium | reverse complement strand
TGCGCTGGTCATCATCGGCGGCCTGTGCGGGCTGGCCTTGGTCAACCGCCGTCGCCGTGCGATCTGATCGAACGTCACAACTTTTCTGAACGGCGCTCATGGAGCGCCGTTTTTTTGCCCCCAAACACGGAAGGAGCGCGGCACTTGGATGGGGTTCTCAAAGACCGGTCTGAAAAGTCGCCTGCGCTCCGAAGCCTGGCGAACTCGAAGTACGCCCGTTCTCGGGCGCAGCAACGCCACGCTTTCGACATCATTAGAAAAATTACACTACAATCTTTCGGACGATGCTGCGTCGAAAGAGGGCGAACTTCGCCGCCAATTTTTTAGACGAGCGCTCAGAAAGAGAGCGGTCGTCCAGCCCGTTTCACCGTGAGGACCACCAAGCCGAAGGCGAGGAGAGCGCGCCGGCCAGCAGGGTTTCACGCGGATCGGGCGAGAAGATGAGGATGAAGTTCTTCCCCTTCACCACCGCGGCGAAGCTCGACACGCAGAAGGGCATCAGAAACAGGCGGAACAACTGCCAGCGATCCAGTTTGACCCGGGTCGTGCCAGAGCCGGCCGTGCTCAGGTAGAGCGCAAAGCCGATGATCACGCTCAACTCTAGGGACGTGAGCCAGAGCCGCGCGGAGGGGTCAAAATAATTCACCAGCACGACCACGTACCAGATGCAGTAGCACCACAGGATCAGACGTCCCGTGCTAAGCGTGGCGAAGTAGCACCGCAGGTTCATGCGCGGAATCACTGGGCCTGAATCCGCGTGGTGGCGCAAGCGCGCACCGTGTTCACCCGTAACGAGGCCGGGATACAGGCGGGAATCGATGGAAAACACTTTTTCCACGGGAGCAGAGATTTACTCCGATTGAATCCGTGCCGGTGCGCGCTTTGAATTGGAACCGTCCGGGCCTTCTTCAGTTCGTGGCCGGTGCCACCACGCGGTAGTAGCGATCACTCACGGTGTTCGTAAGGCTGGTCGTCGAGTTCGTGGCCCCTTGGTCGGGCACGCTGACCATGCGCTCGAAGGACAGGGCCGGGACATCGGCGACTTTCTTCCAGTTGGAATCGATCTTCTTCCGGTATTCCACGGTGTAGGTCGCGTTCGAGTAGGCGAAGAAATGCACGTAAGCCGGCTGCTCGTTGTCGGGCGAGGGCGTCACGCTGGAAATCCGAAGCACGCTGAGCGCGTTGGTGGGATTGGTGCCAGCCACGAATTCCGCGAGGTTGCTGGTCGTGTCGTTGTCGGGATCGAGGGCCGCATCGTTCGCGTTGTTGGGGTTTAATCCGTACTGCGTTTCCCACGCGTCGGTGATGCCGTCGCCGTCGGAATCTTGGAGGGCGGAACTCGAGGGCGCGCCCGGCGTGGACGGGGCGGCGGCGGCCCAGTTGATGGGATCGTTGCCAAAGGCGAGCGAGTTGCGGCGTTGCAAGGACGCGCCGCCAATCGCGCTCGGCCAGCGGGAAATGCCGTCGGGATAGGACGCACCGTAGTTGACCTTGTCCACCCGGACGTAGGGGACGTAGCCCGCGTCCGGGTGAGGCGGCAGTTGCACCGGATCGGGCTTGTAGAGTTCCACGCTGTCGCCGCTGTCATTGAGCCGTCCTTCCCAAGGTCCGAAGATCGGCACGCTGTTCGAGACCTTGTAGCGATTGCGGAAGGTCGTGAGCGCCGAGAGGTTGGTGTAGGGATTGAAGCCGACCACGAGACAGAAGGAATTGGGTGCCAGGTTGGTGAGCGGAAAGACAAAGTTCACCGCCTTTTGCAACTTCCAGTGGTTGGTCGGAAACGCCGGGTCGTAGAGCGGCACGATCTGGCTCGTCACGTTACGCAGCTCGATGAACTCATCGTTCGGGTTCTGGCCGAAAGCGGGGATGTTCATGTTGTTCGTGAAGATGAAATAAATCGAGTTGCTCGGGGAGCTCATAATCTCGTTGATCACGAGCGGACCGATCTTGGGGTAGGTGTTGGTCCGGCCCGTGCCGAGGCGGAACTCGGCCACCGTATTCGCCTCGTCCGCACCGAACGTGGTCTGGGCCGTGGCCACGAATTTGTAGTCGTTCGGCACGCTGGTCTTGTAATAGCCGAAGGAGATGCCGTTCGCGGCGGACTCGAAGGTTTCATACACGCGGTAGCCGGTCAGATTTCCGCCGCCGTCCGTCTGGGAGAGAATGATGTTGTCGCCGCGCGCGGAGTTGAAGGTGAAGGGGATGGCCGCGCTGGAACTGTTGAACCCGACCGCCGCGCCCGTGCCTTCGTAAATCGTGCGGTAGCCGCTGGCCGGCACGAACGTGCCGGAGGGAATCAGGTATTTCTTTTGTGCTCCGCGCTGGTTGCTCAACCACCAGCCTCCGATGTCCACGTTCGCACCGGTGCGGTTCAGGAATTCCACCACGTCCTCCTGCGGTGGGTCCGTGTGCGAAAGGAGTTCGTTCACGAAGATGTTGGTCAGGATCAGGAAGTTCGGATCGCCGGGGGACTGGGTCTGGTAATCGTTGATGCGCGGGAAGCGCACGACGTTGTTCGTGTTGCCGTCCGGCAGATAGCCCTCCGAGACGCCTTTATCCTGCGCGCCGAATACGACGCGGTGGATTTCTTGGAAGAGCGCGTTGTAGAGGATGATGGATTCGCCGCCCGAACTGAGGCTGAAGTTCACCTTGTTGGCCGGGTAGCGGTTGGAACTGCCGGTCGTGTTGCCTTTGCTGTCCGCCTCGAAGGCCACGTAGGCGAGTCCACCCGTGCCGATATACGAGAGCGGCGCGATGGCGTATTGCAACGGGTTGGTGCTGGCATCGGTGAGATAGAGTCCGCTCAGGGCCACCGGCTTGTTTGTGCGATTGTAGAGTTCAAAGTAGTCGTCGTCGCCCGAGCTTGGATTGGCCAGCCATTCGTTGATGCGGAGCGCGAAGGCGTTGCCCAGGGGCAGCGAAGTATTTGGCCCCCCGAGGCTGGGTGTGCCCAGCGACCAAGTGACCGGCCCCGTGCGCACGATGGAGTGATCTGCCAACTGCAGGCCGTACTCCACCTCATCGATCAGAATCTCCTCCGAGTCATAAAAGTGCAGGTAGCCGCCCGTGGACTTGAGGTCGATGGGCACCGCCTGACCGGGGGTGGTCGTATAGGGCGCATTCGTGTAGGCCGATTCGAAGGCGATCACGAGATACTCCCCTCCCTGGATGACCACGCCCGGCGGAAAGACATAGCGCTTGGCGATATTGCTTGGACTGCTCCAGAACTGGTTGGTGTTGCTGAAAATGCAACCCGACAAGTCCACTTCCTCCAAGCCTGTGTTGTACAGCTCCACCATGTCTGTCTGTTGCCCGAAGACATTGGTGTAAGCGGCCGAGTTGTTCGCGAGGAGTTCGTTGATCCGCACCGCCGAGGGCTGGGCATGGGTCAGGGTCAGGGAGGAAAGCACAATCAGCAGCGCGGTCAGCCGCAAAAATATTTGTTGTCGCATAATCAATTTTCACGCGCAGGTCCGGGTTGTTGTTTGGTGGCTGCGAGTGCGGGAGAGTAACACCGCTGTTTTCCGATTTCCAGCGGAGAAACGGTGACGTGCAGGTGTCGCATGAAATCGTCGCCTCTTAGCCGGCAGATCGCACGATTCTCAGTTTCTTGTCAGGGAACCGCCACGCCGGACCGGCGCATCAAATCATCTCGGCCCGTTGGCGAAAATTCCAAATCCCGAATCCCAAACAAGCTCCAAATTCCACGCCGCGTCGACGACGTTGACAGGAGACTGGATCACCCGCGAAGGGATGGGCGGTGAAACTGGAGATTGGAATTTGGAATTTCCTGCCCACTTCCTCACACCTTCGGCAGCACCCAGATGTTCCGGTAGAACACGGGATTGCCGTGGCCTTGCAATTGCAAGCCGCCGCCCTTGGGCACTTCTTTCATCCCGCCGCCGGGCGTTTCCTTCTTTAACTCCAATTTGTCATGGATGACCACGCCGTTGTGCTTCACCGTCACGATGGTGTTCGAGGTTTTCTTCCCGGTGTCATCGAACTTCGCCGCCGTCACCTCAATGTCATAGGTCTGCCAGGTGAGCGGCGGGTAGCACATGTTCATGAGCGGCTTGGCCTGCTGATAAAACCCGCCGCACTCGTTGTTCTCGCCCTTCAGCCCGAAGCTGTCCAACACTTGGCACTCGTAGCGGTCGAGCAGATAGACGCCGCTGTTTCCGCGGTCCTGGCCGCGTCCGAGCGGCTTGAACGGCAGCAGAAATTCCAGATGCAGCGTGAAGTTCGTGAACACTTTCTTCGTGCTCGTGCCCGCCTGAAGCAGACCGCGCGCGTCCAAATGCCCGTTCTTCCACTCGTCCACCCCGCTGCCGTCGAACAGCACCACCGCGCCCGCCGGCGGCTTCAATCCTTCCGTCGCACTCTTCCGCGAAACTTTCTCCATCGTCCACGGCCCGCCCGCGTCGCTCTGGATCGTGATTTTTCCCGTCGCCAGTTCCGCGCGGTAATTGTTCGTGCTGGTGAAAACGATTTTCCCGTCCACCCGCGCGCCGTTGATCTCCTGCTTGAACTCCTTGTCCCAGCCGTCGCCGGGCAGGCCGCCGCGATACGACACCAGGCGGAACTTGTCCGCGCCCAGCGCGATGACCTGCGCGCCGCCCCAGTCATTTTTGTATTCGCCCTGGTCGAGATAATCCTGACCGGCTTTCGACGGGTCGGTGAAGGTGGGTGCCTCGACTTTCGCGGGCGCGGCGGGTTTCGGTTTCTCATCGGCGGCGAACAGAGCCGTGGCCAGAACGAGCGGGAGTAGGAGAATGTGTTTCATAGTTTTGAGCGTCGGCCAAGTTCGACGCCACGGGCGGGGAAAAATTCGCCGGGCCGCGACGGCGCGCGGCGAGCCCCGCCACTTCAGGGCGTGACCGCCCGGTATAACTGCTGCGGGCCGGCGCCGAGGTTCGTTTCCAGAAACGTGAACGGCGCAGTTCGTGGGGCGCGACACCCGCATATAGTGGGGCAGCCGTCCCGGCTGCCGCGCGTCCACTGGCCGTCCCGGCTGGTGGTTCTTCAGCCGGGACGGCCAAAGGACATGGCAGCCGAGACGGCTACCCCACTAACCCGGTGAATCAATTCACAAACGAAAACTCGTTCGCCTGGAACAGCGCGTGCGCGTATTCCTGCCAGGCGTTGAGCGGCGCGCGTGCAGGCGTGGCCGCACCGCCGCCACGACGTGCGTTCGGACGGTTCGCGGCCATCGCGGCGAGACCGGGACGCCGTGGGTTGGTGACCGGCGCGCTCGCGGTCGGAACCACGCGCTCCTTCGACGGTTCTTGCGAGAGGAAATCCAATCCCAGCGCCACCTCCTCCGCGCTGGGCACACGCTGGTAAAGCGATTGGTAAAGAAATTTAATCCGCGCCTGGTCACTCGACAGCGCAGAAAAATCCGAACGCGACACCAGGTTCTTCGCCGACTCCACGACCAGTGGGCTGTTCATGAAAAACAGCGCCTGCTGCGGCACTGTTGTCTGATGCCGCTTGCCGTTCGTCATGTCGGGATTCGCCACGTCGAAGTTCACCGCCACATCCGCCGGGTTCTGCCGGTCGGTGAAGCCGTAGATGCTGCGGCGCGTGGAATACGGCTCCTTGTTCAAGTCCACCGAGCGGCCATACATCGTGGTGTCCAGCGTGCCGCCGATGGCGAGCAGCGCATCGCGCAACGGCTCGAACTCCAGCCGCCGGATGTTCGCGCGCCAGAGCAGGCGGTTCTGCGGATCGGCCTGCGCGTAACGCGGATTGTTTGCGCTGCTCTGCTGATACACGGACGAGAGCATGATCTGCCTGTGCAATTTCTTCACGCTCCAGCCGTCCTCGATGAACTTGCTCGCGAGATAGTCGAGCAACTCAGGATGGCTCGGCGCTTCGGACATCGTGCCGAAATCATCCGGCGTGTTGACGAAGCCTTCGCCGAAGTGATGCAGCCAGACGCGATTGACCATCACGCGCGGCGTGAGCGGATTGTTTTTGCTGGTGATGGCTCCGGCGAGTTCGAGTCGTCCGCTGCCGTTCTTGAATTCCGGGCGCACCGGCCCCGAGAGCAATTCCAGCGAACGACGCGGCGCAATCGGTCCTTTGTTCTCCGCCTCCCCGCGAATGAAAATCGGCGAGTCCTTCGGGCGCAACGCGTCCTCCAGCACCATTGCGCGCGCGGGCGCGGCGGCGTGGGTCATTTCGAGATTCGCCGTCTTCGTCGCGTTCTGCCGCACTTCGCGTTGCAGTTCCTTAATCGCCATCGGGTCACGCTTGCCGCGCATGGCAAGGAACTTGGCCCGCAACGCCTCCTCCTCCTTCTGCAATGCGATGCGCTTGTCGTAGTAGTCGCGATACTCGGGCGTGTTCGCGATCGTGGAAATGACCGGCTCGATCTGCGGCTCCACGCTGCTCGCGAAGATGCCGTGCAGCGAGTAGTAATCTTTCGTTGGAATCGGATCGAACTTGTGATCGTGGCAGCGCGCGCAGGTCACGGTCAGGCCGAGAAACCCTTTCGTCACCACGTCGATACGGTCGTTGATGATGTCGTGGCGCATCCCCTGAAACCGCTCGCCGATGGTCAGGAAGCCGAGCGCGGCGAGATTGCTCTTGTTCTGCGAACTGGTCGTGAGCTTGTCCGCCGCGATCTGTTCGGCCACGAAAATGTTGTAGGGCTTGTCCTCATTGAGGCTGCGAATCACGTAGTCGCGATAGGTGTAGGCGAAAGGATAATTCTTGTCCTCGCGCTGCTGGCGGATCTCGCCCTTCGTGTCCGCGTAGCGCGCGGTGTCGAGCCAGTGGCGGCCCCAGCGTTCGCCGTAGTGCGGCGAGTCCAGCAACTCATCGATCACTTTCTCGAAGGCGTTGGCCGACTTGTCGCTCACAAATTTCTCCACCTGCGCCGGCGTCGGCGGCAAACCGATGAGATCGTAATAGGCGCGGCGAATGAGCGTCGGCTTGTCGGCGAGCGGATTCGGCTTCATCCCTTTTTCGTCCAGCTTCGCGACGATGAACTTATCGATGGGCGTCTGGCTCCAGCCCTGGTCTTTCACCGTGGGCACGGCAGGTTTCTTCACCGGCTGCCACGCCCAATGTTTCTCGCCGGGGTTTTTCCAGCTCTTTTGCGCAGCCGTGGCCACGCGCGGATCAGGCGCGCCCATGCGGACCCAGGTCGCGAGGTCGGCGATTTGCTGGTCGGAAAGTTTTTCCTTCGGCGGCATCTGCAAATTCTCGTCCGTATAACGCACCGCCGTGATGAGCAGGCTCTTCTCAGGATCGCCGGGGACAATCGCCGGGCGGGTCTCGCCGCCCTTGAGCAGCGCCTCGCGCGAATCGAGCAGCAGCCCGCCCTTCACCTTGTCCGACTGCGTGCTGTGGCACTTGTAGCAACTGTTCACCAGCACCGGCCGCACTTTGTTCTCGAAGAAGTCGCTCTGCGCGCGGCTCAACTCGGCAGCGCGCGTGGCGGAGGCCAGAGCGACGGCGCACCACAGTGCGGAGAAAATTTTCACGGCTTTCATGCTCATAGCATCGGCCATCGGCACACGGGTCTTCATTGTGAGCAACAGACGGCGGTGTGGACACGAGTGTTACGGACGGTGTGATGTGGCCGAAGCGTCGGAGCGCGGACCGCTGAGTCCGCGTGTTCATCAGTTCGTGGCGCGCTCATGGCTGGATCATCGTGGGCTGGATTATGAACGCGCGGACTCGGCGGCCGCGCTCCTACGCCGGGCGCTCGTCGCATCGTGACCGTCCAATGTCCTTTGAAATTTCATCTCGGCAAAGTCCACCGCTCTCCAGCGCGCAGCACTTGATATGGCTGGTTCAACTCCTGCGCGGTGCGAACAAATTCTTCCGGCGACGCCGTGTTGAACTCGAACAGGTCGTAGTGACACGGAATCGCCACGCCCGCGCCGATGGCCTTCGCCAGTGTCGCGGCCTCGCGTCCGTTCAGGTTCCCTGCCACGCGGCGTTCGGGCCGGTCGCCATTGATCGGCAGCAGCGCGACATCCACCTGATGACACGCCAGTGCCGCCTCCATGCCTTCGTAAAGCAGCGTGTCGCCCGAGTGATAGATGCGGAAGTCGCCGCACTCGATCACGTAGCCGAGAAACTTGTCCTGACCCCATTCATCGCATTCCCGGGTGGGATGCGCGGCGGCCACGCCAGTGAGAGTGAACACGCCGAAGCGTTCCGTCTGCCCGGCCTTCAAGCCGCGCGGTTGTTCCACCGTCAGGTTCAGGCGGTCGCAGACGAAATCGCGATTGGCCTCCGGCACCACCAGTTCGAGCTTGGGATTTGCCGTCAGCAGCGGAACGAGCGTCTCCTGGTCCAGATGATCGGTGTGGTTGTGGCTCGACGTGACGACATCGATGAAGTCCAGACACTCCGGCGCGACCACGCGCCCGGTCATGCGGACGTGGGGCTTGTCCGTGGCGGCATATTTGTGCGTGAGCGAATCGGAGAGGTATGGGTCGATGAGCAGGTGCCGCTCCTGCCATTGCACGAGGAATCCGCTCTGGCCCAGCCACCACAGGTGCAGGGCGTTCGGATATTCGCGCGCGGCCAAAACGTCGGCGAGAAAGGCGTCGTCTTTCAGCAAGGGTTCAATCATGGCTCTTGTTCCTTGGTGTTTGCGGGTAACTCTGTCTGGCCGACGTTCGTCAGCAACTCCCCCGAGCGCGCCTCCAGAAAGATTTTCAGTTCGCCCGCTGCCTTGCCGCCGAAGCCGGTCACGCTCGCGATGTCCTCCAGCGTCGCCAGGCGCAGGCGTTGCACGGAACCAAACTTTTTCAGCAGCGCGGACTTGCGCCGTTCGCCGATGCCGGGGAATTCATCGAGGATGCTCTCGGATATTTTCTTCACGCGCAGTTGCGCGTTGTAACTGTTGGCCACGCGATGCGACTCGTCGCGGATGCGCTGCAACAATTTCAGCGCGTTGCTCTCGTGCGAAAGGCGCAACGGCTCTTTCTCGCCCGGGCGGTAAATTTCCTCGAACTCTTTTGCGAGTCCGATGATGGCGATGTGTGAGAGGCCGAGTTTTTCCAATTCCGCGCAGGCCGCGTTGAGCTGGCCCTTGCCGCCGTCAATCACGATGAGATCGGGAAAGTGGTTCGGCGGGAGGATCGCTGTTTCTTTCTCACTCCCGGGCTTCGCCCCTTCTTCACTCAGCGCCGGAAACGTCTCCCTTGGATTCTTTATCAGCGTGCGCAGCTCCTCGACGATGGCGCGATCCTCCTCGTTCTCCTTCACCGATTCGCCGTTCGCTTCGCGCAGCAGTCGCGCGTAGCGGCGGCGCACGGCCTCGGCGATGCACGCGAAATCGTCCTGGCCTTCCACACCTTTGATTTTCAGCCGGCGATAATTCGCGCGGTCCGGTCGTCCGTTTCGGAAGGCCACCACCGACGCCACCTTGAACGTCCCGCTGATGTTCGAGATGTCGAAGCCCTCCACGCGCACCGGTGGCGCGGGCAGGCCAAGCACTTTTCCGAGTTCCATGTTGTCGCGCTCGGGCATCACCGACACGGGCAGGTTCCACGGCGTGCGCTCGAAGCGCGTCGTCTTCGCGGTCGTGCGCTTCAACGACTTGATCGCGTCGCGCAGTTCGGCGGCCTTCTCGTAGTCTTGCGCCAGCGCGGCCTTCTTCATCTCGGCGTCCAGGTGGTCCTGCATTTCCTCGCACTGGCCCGAGAGGAAGCTGCACGCCGCCGTGACCTGCTCCTTGTATTGTTCCAGCGTCACGTTGCCCACGCAGGGCGCGGTGCAGAATTTCAAATGGCCGTAGAGGCAGTGTTTGTAATCCGCTTCGGTCGGCGTGAGCGGACGGCAGCCGCGCAGGTTGAAGGTCTTACGCATCAGCGCGAGCGTGGATCGCAACGCACCCGCGTTGGGGAAGGGGCCGAAGTACCGCGCGCCGTCGTCCTGCTTGATGCGCGAGAAGCAAAAGCGCGGGATGGGATCGTTCAAGTTCACCTTGACCATCAGGAAGCGTTTGTCGTCGCGGAAGCTGATGTTGTAGCGCGGCTGGAATTCCTTGATCAGCTTGCCTTCGAGCAGCAGCGCCTCCGGCTCGCTCCGCACCACATGCACGTCGAAATCCTGGATGGCCTCGACCAGCGCGTTGAATTTCAAGTCCCATCCCATGCGCCGTGACGATTGAAAATACTGCGACACGCGCTTGCGCAGATCGAGCGCCTTGCCCACGTAAATCACGCGCCCGAAGCGATCCTTCATCAGGTACACGCCCGGCTTGTGCGGAAGCTGCGAGAGCTTGTCGCGGATGTGGTCGGTCGCTGGCACGCGCAGAATTTCGCGCAAAGCAGCGCATGCGCAAAGAGGTTTCATCGTCCGTAGCGCGGAGGTGAAAAGCGTCGCGCCGCCACGCCGGGGCCAACGGCCCGGTGGAATCTCTCCTCGCAGCGCGACAAACCCAATGCGCCTGGGATGGCGCGCAGACAGAACGTGAACAATTCGGTTCACTGGCCGTCATTCCATCCGTGATTCCGGTGATGCGAAGCTGGCTGGCGGTGCTGATATTCTTATCAGCACTCCTGTTCTGCGCCGCTGCGGAAACCGACTCGCGCGATTGGTGGAGTTTCAAACCCGCCGTGAAGCCCGCCGT
>JBBQYK010000176.1:0-10612 GCA_038208765.1 Verrucomicrobiota bacterium | reverse complement strand
GCTGACCGTCGCGGCCCCGGGGGTGTTGAACAACGACAGTGATGCGAACGGCGACGCGCTCACCGTCTCGCTCGTGACGTCGCCGGCGCGCGGCGCACTCACGCTGAACGCCAATGGCAGCTTCACCTTCATGCCGGCGGCCAACTACGTGGGCGCGGACAGCTTCACGTATCGCGCCAGCGACGGCACCGCGTTCTCCGCCGCCGCCACCGTCACGCTCACGATCAACAGTTCCAACGCCGCACCGGTCGCCGTGACCGACTCCTACTCGCTGGCGAAAAATTCTCCGCTCGCCATCTCAGCGGCGGGCGTGCTCGCAAATGATTCGGATGTGGACGGCCAGCCGCTCACGGCCTTGCTCGTGTCCGGGCCGGCGAATGGTTCGCTCACGTTGAGCGCGAACGGCAGCTTCACCTTCACGCCCACGGCGGGCTTTGCGGGCAGCGACAGTTTCACCTACCGCGCGAGCGACGGGGTCACGAACTCGGCGACCGCGACCGTGAATCTTTCCATCACCAACACGCCGCCCGCCGCCAGCGCCGACAGCTACGTCACGCTGAAAAACATCGGGCTGACCATCGCGGCCCCGGGGGCGTTGAACAACGACACCGATGCGAACGGCGACGCGCTCACCGTCTCGCTCGTGACGTCGCCCGCGCGCGGCGCGCTCACGCTGAACGCGAACGGCAGTTTCACCTTCATGCCGGCGGCGAACTACGTGGGCGCGGACAGCTTCACCTATCGCGTGAGCGACGGCACGGCCTTCTCCACCGCCACCACCGTTGCGCTCACGATCAACAATTCGAACGCCGCGCCTGTCGCCGTGGCCAACTCCTACTCGCTCGCGAAAAATCTTCCGCTGACCGTCGGCGCCGCAGCAGGCGTGCTCGCGAATGACTCGGACGTGGATGGCAACCCGCTCACGGCCACGCTCGTGTCCGGCCCGGCGAATGGCTCGCTCGCGTTGAACGCGAACGGCAGCTTCACCTTCACGCCCACGGCGGGCTTCGCGGGCGCGGACAGTTTTGTGTATCGCGCCAATGACGGTTCGCTGAACTCCGCCAACACCACCGTCACGCTCTCGATCACGAACACGCCGCCCGTCGCGAACTCTGACAGTTTCGTCACGTTGAAAAACATCGGGCTGAATGTCGCCGCCCCCGGCCTGCTCGCGGACGACACGGATGCGAACGGCGACGCGCTCACCGCATCCGTCGTGACCGCGCCCGCAAACGGTCAACTGAACTTGAACGCGAACGGCGGCTTCACCTTCACGCCCACGGCGAACTACGTTGGCGCGGACAGCTTCACGTATCGTGTGAGCGACGGTTCTACATTCTCCGCCGCCGCCACGGTCTCGCTCACGATCAACAACTCGAACGGCGCGCCGGTCGCGGTGGCGGATTCCTACTCGATGATGAAGAGCACGCCACTCACGATTCCAGCGGCAGGCGTGCTGGCGAATGATTCCGATCCCGACGGCAACCCGCTGGTCGCGGTGCTCGTCTCCGGCCCGGCGCAAGGCGCGCTCACGCTGAACGCGAATGGCAGTTTCACCTTCACGCCGGCGGCAAACTACGTCGGTTCGGACAGCTTCACCTACCGCGCCAGCGACGGTTCCTCCAACTCGGCGAGCACCACGGTGACGCTCTCAATGACCAACACCGCGCCGGTCGCGCAGCCGGAAAGTTACGTCACGGCGAAGAACGTCGCGCTCACCGTCGCTGCGTCCGGCGTGCTGGCCAATGATTCCGATGCGGATGGCCACGCGCTCACCGCCGCGCTCGTCAGCAGCCCGGCGAACGGCGCGCTGACCTTGAATGCGAATGGCAGTTTCACCTTTACGCCCACGACGGGCTACACGGGCGGCGACAGTTTTGTTTATCGCGCGAACGACGGCGCGGCGAATTCCGCGAACATCACGGTTTCCATTTCCATCACCAACACCGCGCCGGTCGCGCAGCCGAACGCTTACGCGACGAGCAAAAACATCGGGCTAAACATCCCCGCCGCGCTCGGCGTGCTGGCGGATGATACGGACGCGAACGGCGACGCGCTCACCGCCTCGGTCGTCACTGCACCCGCGCAGGGCGCACTCACGTTGAATACGAATGGCAGTTTCACTTTCACGCCCACGGCGAACTACACCGGCGCAGACAGTTTCACGTATCGCGCGAGTGACGGCGTCGCGTTCTCCGCGAACACCACCGTCACGCTCACGATCAACAGCTCGAACGGCGCACCGGTCGTCGTCGCGGACAGTTTCGCGCTGGCGAAGAACACGCCGCTGACCGTCGCGGCGTCGGGCGTGTTGGCGAATGATTCCGACCCGGACGGCGACGCGCTCGCCGCCGTGCTAGTGGCCGGCCCGACGCGCGGCGCGCTGAACCTGAACGCGAACGGCGGTTTCACCTTCACGCCCAATGCGAACTACGTCGGCGCGGACAGCTTCACGTATCGCGCCACGGACGGTTCGGCGAATTCCGCGAACACCACCGTCACGCTCTCGATCACCAACACCGCGCCGGTCGCGAACCCGGAAAATTATTCGACCGCAAAAAATCTTCCGCTCGTGGTGCCCGCGTCCGGCGTGCTCGCGAACGACACGGACGCGGAGGACAACGCGCTTACCGCCGCGCTGGTCGGCAGCGCGACGGGCGGCTCGGTTTTATTGAGTGCGAACGGTGGTTTCACCTTCACCCCGGCGGCGGGTTTCACGGGCACGGCCACGTTCACCTACCGCGCGAATGACGGCACGGCGAACTCCGCGAACGCCACGGTCTCCATCGCCGTCACGAACATCGCGCCGGTCGCGCAGCCCGACAGTTACGCGACGAGCAAGAACATCAGCCTGAGCATCCTCGGCACCGGCGTGCTGGCGAATGACTCGGACGCGAACAGCGACGCGCTCACCGCTTCGGTCGTGACGACGCCCGTGCACGGCACGCTGGCCCTGAACGCGAACGGGCGCTTCACCTTCACGCCCGCCGCGAACTACACCGGCCTGGACAGCTTCACCTATCGCGCCAGCGACGGTGCGGCATTCTCCGCGCCCGTCACGGTGACGATCACGATCAACAACTCGAACGGCGCTCCGGTCGTGGTCGCGGAAAGTTTCTCGCTCGCGAAAAACACCACGCTCACCGTCCCGGCGGCGGGCGTGCTGGCGAATGATTCTGATCCGGACGGCGACGCGATGACGGCGGCGCTGGTCAGCGGTCCGGCGCAGGGCGTGTTGAACTTGAGCGAGAACGGCGGCTTCACCTTCACGCCCACGGCGGGCTACGCGGGCGGCGACAGTTTCGTCTATCGCGCGAGCGATGGCTCGGCCAGTTCGGTGAACGTCACGGTCACGCTCTCGATTACGAACAACGCGCCGGTCGCGCAGCCGGACAGCTATGTCACAGCCAAGAACATCGGCCTCACCGTGGCCGCTGCAGCGGGTGTGCTGAACAACGACACCGATGCGAACGGCGACGCGCTCACCGCGTCGGTGGTCGCCGCGCCGACGCGCGGGTCGGTCACCTTGAATGCCAACGGCAGTTTCACTTTCACACCCACGGCAAATTACGTCGGCGCGGACAGCTTCACGTATCGCGTGAACGACGGCACGGCGTTCTCCGCCGCGACCACGGTGTCGCTGATGATCAACAGCTCGAACGGCGCGCCGGTCGCGGTGGCGGACAATTTCACGCTGGCGAAAAACTCGACGTTCATTGTTCCGGCCTTCGGCGTGCTGGCGAATGACTCCGATCCTGACGGTGAAATTCTTGCCGCCACGCTGGTCAGCGGCCCGACGCGCGGCGTGCTGACGTTCAACGCGAACGGCAGTTTCAGCTACGCGCCCACGACGGGCTATGTCGGCAGCGACAGCTTCACGTATCGTGCGCAAGACGGGGCGTTGAACTTCGCAAACGCCACGGTGACGCTCTCGATCACGAACACGCCGCCCGTCGCGCAGCCGGACAGTTACACCACGCCCAAGAACATTGGCCTCACCATCGCCGCCCCGGGTCTGCTCGCAAACGACACGGATGCGAACGGCGACGTGCTGACCGCGTCTCTCGAGACCGCGCCGCCGCACGGCACGCTGGAGCTGAATGACGACGGCAGCTTCACCTTCACGCCCGCCGCGAATTACTCCGGCTCCGGCACGTTCACGTATCGCGTCAACGACGGCACCGCGTTCTCCGCGCCGGCGACGGTGACGATTGCGATTCTCAATTCCAACACCGCGCCGACCGCCGTGGCCGACAGTTATTCCACGCCGCGCAACACGAAGCTGACCGTGGGCGAAGTGGCCGGCCTGCTGGTGAATGACTCGGACGTGGACGCGGACGCGCTGACGGCGGTGCTGGTCAGTCCGCCCGCGCGCGGCACGCTGGTGTTGAGCGCGGACGGCAGCCTGACCTACACGCCGACGAACAATTTCCACGGCCAGGACAGTTTCGCGTATCGCGCGCACGACGGCACGACGAACTCTTCGATCACGACGGTCACGCTCACGGTGCTGCCGCCGCCGAACGTCGCTCCGGTGGCGCGCAATGAAAATTATGTCGTCGTGCGCAACACCACACTGACCGTCGGCCCCGCGGGCGTGCTCGCGAACGACACGGACGCGGACGGCAACGTCTTGACCGCCGTGCTGGCCGCCGAGCCGTCGCGCGGCACGGTCACGCTGAACGCGAACGGCGGTTTCAGCTACACGCCCATGGCGAACTACACCGGCGCGGACACCTTCACGTATCGCGCGAACGACGGGCTGACCAACTCGGGCCTGGCGACGGTGTTCCTCAGCGTGCAGCCGCAAGTCAACACGCCGCCCGTAGCGCGCGGCGAAAGCTATTTCACCGTGCGCGGCGTGCCGCTCAGCGTGGCGGCGTCGGTGGGCGTGCTGGCGAATGACACGGATGCGGACGGCACCGCGCTCAGCGTTTCGCTCGTGGTGCCGGTCGCGAACGGCACACTGGTGCTCGCGCCGGGCGGCAGTTTTCTCTACACGCCGCGCGCGGGTTTCACGGGCCTCGACGGCTTCAGCTATCGCGTGAGCGACGGCGTGGCGACGGCGACCGCCGTGGCGACGATTCGCGTCAACGAACCGCCGACGGCGAACGTCGCGCCGGTCGCGGCCGTGGATCGTTACGAGGGAATCAAGAACGAGACGATGGTCATCGAGGCGCACTCCGGCGTGCTGGTCAATGACACGGACGCGAACGTCGATTCGCTGACCGCCACGCTGGTCAGCGACCCCGCGCACGGCACGCTGCTCTTCAATGAGGACGGCAGTTTCATCTACTTCCCCGACGTGAACTTCACGGGCGCGGATTCGTTCGGCTACTTCGCGAGCGACGGCACGAACATCTCGGCCACGGTGCAGGTGACGCTGGCCATCAACGAGCCGCCGCCGGTCAACACGCCGCCCGTGGCGCAGCCGGAAAGTTTCGCCGCGTGGAAGAACACGCCGCTCTACGTGTCGTGGATTTCCGGCGTGCTCAAGAACGACTCGGATGCGGACGGTGACACGCTCGCGGCCTCGCTGGTCACGCCGCCCGCGCAAGGCACGCTGACGCTGAACTGGAACGGCGGATTCGTCTTCACGCCGCCGCAGGACTTCACGGGCACGGTGCAGTTCGCCTACGAGGCGGAGGACGGCCTGGATTCCTCCGAGACGACGCTGGTGACGATCACGGTCAGTGATCGGGTGCAGACGAACGCGGTGCCTATCGCAACTTCGGACACGTATTTCACCACGAAGAACACGCCGCTCGACGTGCCCGCGACTTCGGGCGTCCTGATCAATGACCGCGACGCGGACGACGCGGTGTTCTTTGCCGGACTTTATTTGCCGCCCTCGCACGGCACGGTGGCGCTGAATCTCGACGGCAGTTTCACCTACACCCCGGAGGCGGAATACACCGGCACGGACACGTTCGCCTACGAGGTCAGCGACGGGCTGGATGTCTCTGCGCCGACGCTGGTCACGATCACGATCAGTGACCACGCGCCGACCCTGGCCGGCTGCCAGAATTGCTTCGCCGAGCTGGACGAAGTGATGGCGCAGCGCACCGCCGTCTTCGCCAACGCGATCAAAGCGCGCCTGGCCGTGCCGACGAACGCGGCCTGCGCGCAGTATGGCGTGCTGGTCTTCCGCACCATGACGCCGCAGCTCGGACCGCTGCATGATTCGGCGGCGAACAAGGCGCTGGCCAAGGCGGGCGCGTGCGTGGCGGAGGCGCTGGGGGATGATCTGGTTCCGCGCTTCAACCGCGCGTCCTCGCTGGCGCCGTCGAAGTACACGACCGGCGCGAGCAATTATCTCGACAGCATCGTGACCAGCCTCGCGAGCATGACCGCGGCGAGCAACAACTCGAGCCGCTCGAAGCTGCTCGCCGCCGCCGCGAACGCCTTCGTGCGCGCGGACAAGATGTTGGCCGCCGGCGACCTCGCGCTGCCTGCGCTCGAAGGCCGGCAGTTGACCTGCACGTTTGTGAAGAGCGGCCAGACTTCGCGCGGCACGTTCGTCTTCGGCGCGACCACCTTCATCGTCGAGGACTCGAACGGCGTGCCGATCAAGACGGGCACCTACAGTTACACGCGAACGGCGTGGAACGGGGGCCGGCTGCAACTCGCCTTTGACCAGCCGACGCTGGGCTATCAGGCCGGCGTGACGGCGACGTGGACGTTCACATACGGACGCGCGCGACACAAAATTTCTGCGGGGGGTCTGCGCGGGTATTTTACCTCGCCGTGATCCGGGGAGCGTCCGCGTGTTTCACTTTCGCTACGGTTTGATGGTGAACGAGTCCCGGGCCGCGTCACCGCCCGCAGCGGCGTCCACTTTCGGAGCCCGGGCGCAACATTTTAGCGTTGCGACGGGGGAGGATGCCATCGCCTTCCACGACGAGGATGCGAAGAAGCGGAAATGTCTGGCGGTCAAATGATGCACTGGCGGCTCTACAGCTTGCGAGATGAAGTGCTCATTCTTGGGAATGCAAGTTAGGCCAGAACGCCGTGCCGATGTTGGGAGGTACTCACCCCATTGCCGGGACCCAGAAGAAATTACTGTTCCACCAAACACACCCAGGCCTGGTCCAAACGACATTACGGAAGGGCTGATTCCCGCGCGCGTCCGACCTATCAGTTCACGTTCGACAGCGCGGGCAAAATAATCTGGACGATGGTCCCGCCATTCTCACCCGGACGGATGCTGAACTGGCCGTCGTTCAGTTCAGTCAACCCCTTGGCGATGGCCAGCCCCAGGCCGCAACCCTTGGCTTCCACCAGCCTTTGCTCAAATCGAATGAACCCACCAAGCTTGGCAATTTCGTGGGGCGCAATCCCCGGACCCTGATCCGCGATCTGAATGGTGCCTTGGCCATCATTGGAAAACACCCCGACTTCGACTCGCGTTCCTGGTTTGGAAAACTTGAACGCGTTGTCCAGGATTTCTTCCACGATCTTTTTCAGGGCACCGGGATGAATGTTCGCCTGAGCGTAGGAGAAAGAAACGCGCAAGTCGTTGCCGCGCTCCACCAGTTTGGCCTTCTGGACCACGGCTGGCTCCACGATGTCCAGCACATGGATCATTGTGCGCTCGTGCCAGCGGCAGCGCCGCTCGGGTTCCCGGGCCAGCAGCATCAACTCCGCGAGGGCTAGACAGTTTTCAATCTGCTGACGCACCCGCGTGGCTAGGCGATGCACGTCACGCGACATGGCGACGATCTCATCGACCTCGAATGCGCGGTAGCCTTTGCCGATCAATTCCGTCAGGGCCAGCAAGTTGTCCATCGGCGCCAGCAGTTCACTCGGGATGGAGTTCGCGAGCGTCTTCTGCAACTCGCGAAATTTTTCCTCGGCCTGGCCGCGCATCAATTCATGCTTGGCCAGCCGCGTGTCGATGGCGGCGAACAATTGTTGGGGCACGAAGGGTTTGGGCAGATAATCGTCCGCACCCAGTTCCATCCCGTGCCGCATCCCGGGCGCGCTGGCTTCTCCCGTCATGAAGATGAACGGGGTGTCGCACGTGAGCGGATTCTGCCGCAGCGAAAACAGGGTGGCATAGCCGTCCAGGCCCTTCATGTTCACATCGCACAGAATGAGATGCGGCTGCGTGCTGAGCGCGGTGTCCAAACCCGCTTGGCCGTCGTTCACGGTCGTTACATTGAATCGCGAGCGGAGCGTTTTGCCCACTAACGTTCGCACTGAATGATCATCGTCGATCACCAATATTTTCTTCATGAAGTTCCCTTCTGATTTTCCTGCGGGCCCGGTGTTTGCTTATCCGAGGGAGGCCGCGACCGGCGTCGAGTGGCGCGCCTGTTCCAAACATTGACGCACCACGGTGGCCAACTTTTCTGGAGTGTATGGTTTGGGAAGGAAGTTGAATCCTTCCTGCAAACCACTCTCGGGGTTCAACAGTTCCAGACTGTAACCGCTGCTGTAGATCACTTTGAGACCGGGTTTGTCCGCTTGCAGTTTCTTCGCCAATTCACGGCCCGAAACCCCGCCGGGCATCACCATGTCCGTCAGGAGAAGTTCAATTTCCAAGGCGTGTTCGGACCAGACCTTCAAGGCCTCAACACCAGAACTGGCCGTGTAAACGCGATAGCCGTAGTGCTGAAGAACCGTCCGCATCAGGGCGCGCAGAATCGGCTCGTCCTCGACCAGCAAAATCGTCTCACTCCCTCCGGACGCTTTCGGTGCCAGAGCGGTCGGAGCCGGTGTCTTCGCCGGATGCAGGTGGGCGGGCAGAAAGATTCTGAAGGTGGCCCCGTGGCCGGGCGCGCTCTCCACCTCAATCCAGCCTTTATGCTGCTGCACGATCCCGTACACGGTCGCCAGGCCGAGGCCCGTTCCCTTGCCCACTTCCTTGGTGGTGAAGAACGGCTCGAAAAGATGCGGCAGGATTTCGCTCGCCATCCCACAGCCGCTGTCCGTGACGCTCAAACACGCAAAACGGCCGGCGCGCGCTTTGGCGTGGCCTCGGATCTCTTCATCGTTGAGTTCCAAGGCGGCCGTGTGGAGCAACAGTCGCCCCCCGTTGGGCATGGCGTCGCGGGCATTGACGGCGAGGTTGAGAATGATTTGCTCAATCATGGCCCGATCGGCATGCACTCCTGGCAACTCTGGCGCGGTCAAGATTTCCAGGGCTATGTCTTCGCCCAAGACCCGGTCGAGCATCTTTGCCACCTGCTCGATCACATCGTTCAAGTCCAAATTCTCCGGCTGCATCACCTGCTTGCGGCTGAAGGTGAGCAGTTGCCGCGTGAGGTTCGCCGCGCGTTGCGCGGCACCGTCCACCTGCTGCAGTGACTCATGCGCGTCTGGATCGAGATTCTCGTCCTCCAGCAGACAACAGGTGTAGCCGCGGATGATGGTCAGGAGGTTGTTGAAATCATGCGCGATGCCCCCGGCCAACTGCCCCACGGCTTCCATCTTTTGGGACTGACGCAAACTTTCTTCGACCTGCGCGCGATGCAGCATTTCCGTCACGAGCTTTTCATTGGCAATGCGCAACTCGTCCGTGCGTTCACTGACCCGCCGTTCCAACTCGTCGGTTTTGGCTTTGGCCTCTTGCAGCAACTGCCACTTTTCCGTCAAGGCATAGGCCAGTTGGAGCACCTCGATATTATCGAACGGTTTTTTCAGGATGACCAAGCGATCGGATTGGCCAAGCCGCTTCAAAATCTCTTCGAGCGAGTAGTCCGAGTAGGCGGTACACACGACCACCTGCAGGTCGGGATACTCCTCCCAGATGCGCGCGATCGTTTCAATTCCGTCCCAGCCCGGCGGCATGCGGACATCGACAAACGCCATCGCATACGGCTCATTTTTCTTCAGCGACTGCTGGACCAGGGCGAAACCTTCCTGGCCCTGATAGGCCGAGTCGATTTGAAAGCCGGCGCGCTGGGCCGGCGCGGGGGCCGCACCGAACAGGAGAGCTTTGGCTTCCGCCAGCGCCTGTGCGCCGTCCACTTGTGGGCAGAGAATTTTCTGAAAATCGTCGTGAATGGCCCGGTTGTCATCAACCACCAGGATTCGTCGATTGGGTATGTTCATGTCATTTGGCATAATTAGAGTTCACCGTTGAATTCCGTTCGCAAGGCGCGGTGAAACACGCCATGAACACCACCGTCTTGTAAATTGTCGCAAGCCATCTTCGTTCTCAATAGCGTCAGCGCATGTGCCATTCTCCATAGGGTCAAACCCTCAGACGCGATTGATTTCACAGGGCAACTCTAGTGTGAACGTCGCGCCCTGGCCGAGGCCTGCACTCTGCACGTGCAGCGAGCCGCCCAATTCCTTGGCGGCCAACGCGCCGCTATGCAGGCCAAAGCCGTGCCCGGTTTTGCGCGTGGTAAAACCGTGATTAAAGATGCGAATCAGGTTCTCCGGCGGAATGCCCACGCCATTGTCGCTGATGGCGATCCGGACCTGTCCGTCGCCGTTCGCCACGCGCACCGTCAAACGTTTGTCCACGCGGCCGGATTCGTCGCACGCGTACTTGGCGTTGCGGATCAGGTTCACCAACACCTGCAGCACCTTGTGTTTGTCGGTGATGACCGGAGGAAGTTCTGCGTAATCGCGAACAACCTCGACTTCATGTCTCGTC
>JBBQYK010000175.1:0-10618 GCA_038208765.1 Verrucomicrobiota bacterium | reverse complement strand
ACGTGGAAAGATTTGACCGACTCGGTGAACGCGATGGCGACGAACCTCACCGGACAGGTCCGCAACATCGCGGAAGTGACGACCGCCGTGGCGCGCGGCGACCTCTCGCGCAAAATCACCGTCGATGTGAAGGGCGAAATCCTTCAGCTCAAGAACACGATCAACACGATGGTGGATCAGTTGAACGCCTTCGCCGCTGAGGTGACGCGCGTGGCACGTGAAGTCGGGACCGAAGGCCGTCTCGGCGGCCAGGCCGTGGTCTCGGGCGTGGCGGGCACCTGGAAAGACCTCACGGACTCCGTGAACGTCATGGCGGCGAACCTCACCGGCCAGGTTCGCAACATCGCCGAAGTCACCATCGCGGTGGCGAACGGCGATCTCTCGCGCAAGATCACGGTGGACGTGCGCGGGGAAATTCTTCAGCTCAAGGAAACGATCAACACGATGGTCGAGCAGTTGCGCTCCTTCGCCTCCGAAGTCACCCGCGTGGCGCGCGAAGTCGGAACCGAGGGTCGGCTGGGCGTGCAAGCCGTAGTGCCCGGCGTGGCGGGAACGTGGAAAGATTTGACCGACTCGGTGAACGCGATGGGCGCGAATCTCACGGCGCAAGTCCGCAACATCGCGCAAGTCACCACCGCCGTGGCCCGCGGCGACCTTTCTCGAAAAATCACCGTGGACGTGAAGGGTGAAATTCTGGAGTTGAAGAACACCATCAACACGATGGTGGATCAGCTCAACGCCTTCGCCGCCGAAGTGACGCGCGTGGCGCGCGAGGTCGGCACCGAAGGCAAGTTGGGCGGCCAAGCCCAGGTGCAGGGCGTGGCCGGCACTTGGAAAGATCTCACCGACTCCGTGAACGTCATGGCGGCAAATCTCACCGATCAGGTGCGCGGCATTGTGAAAGTGGTGACCGCCGTGGCGGACGGAAACTTGAACCAGAAGCTGACGGTCATGGCGAAGGGCGAAATCGCCGCCCTCGCCGACACCATCAACAACATGACCGGCACGCTCGCGACCTTCGCGGAGCAGGTCACGAACGTCGCGCGCGAAGTCGGCGTGGATGGCCGTCTCGGCGGTCAGGCGAACGTGCCGGGCGCGGCGGGCACTTGGAAGGATCTCACCGGCAACGTCAATCTGCTCGCCGCGAATCTCACCACGCAGGTGCGCGCGATTGCGGAGGTGGCGACCGCTGTGACCAAGGGCGATCTCACGCGTTCCATTCAAGTCGAGACGCGCGGCGAAGTCGCGGAACTCAAGGACAACATCAACACGATGATTGATAACCTGCGTGAGACCACCGAGCGCAACCAGGAGCAGGACTGGCTCAAGACCAACCTCGCGAAGTTCACGCGCATGTTGCAGGGCCAGCGTGATCTCTCCACCGTCGGACGTCTCCTGCTCTCCGAACTCGCGCCGCTGGTCGAGGGCCAACAGGGCACGATCTACCAGATGGACATTGATGAGGATGAGGAGAGCAACAGCGCCCTGCGTTTGCTGGCCGGTTACGCGCAGCGCCCGGATCAGCCGCAACGCATCGCGCTGGGTGCAGGACTCGTGGGCCAGTGCGCGCTGGAGAAGCAGCGCATCTTGCTGAACGACGTCACGGCAGATTACACGCGCATTGAATCCAGCCTGGGTGACGCCAGGCCCGCGAGCATCGTGGTGCTGCCGGTGCTGTTCGAGGGGCAGACCAAGGCGGTGATCGAACTGGCGTCGCTCCACACGTTCAGCGTCACGCATCTCACGTTCCTGGAACAACTCACGCAGTCCATCGGCGTGGTGCTCAACACGATTGAAGCGCAAATGCGGACTGAGAATTTGCTCAAACAGTCGCAGCAGCTCACGGTCGAATTGCAGTCCCAGCAAAAAGAACTTCAGCAAACCAACGAAGAGTTGGCGCAGAAGGCGCGGCAGTTGGCGGAGCAGAACGTGGAAGTCGAACGCAAGAGCCAGGAAGTGGAACAGGCCCGGCGCGCGCTCGAAGAAAAGGCCGCCGAGCTGGCGCTCACGTCCAAGTACAAATCCGAGTTCCTCGCGAACATGTCGCACGAGCTGCGCACGCCGCTCAACTCCATCCTCATTCTCGGCCAGCAGCTTGCGGACAACGCGCAGGGCAATCTCTCGACCAAGCAGATGGAGTTCGCGCGCAACATTTATTCCTCCGGCTCCGACCTGCTCAACCTCATCACGGACATTCTGGACTTGTCCAAGATCGAATCGGGCACGGTCACGGTCGAGGCCGAGGACATCGGGTTTGTTTCGTTGCGCGATTCGGTGGAGCGCAATTTCAAACACGTCGCAGAACAGAAGAACCTGCCCTTTCTCGTGGAGTTCGATCCGGGATTGCCGCGCGCCATCATCACCGACCCGAAGCGCTTGCAACAAATCCTCAAGAACCTGCTCTCCAATGCGTTCAAGTTCACGGCGCAAGGCCATGTGGCGGTGCGCGCGAGCACGGCCTCGTCGGGCTGGACGCCGGATCACGCAATCCTCAGCCGGGTGCCGTCCGTGATTTCCTTCGCGATTCGCGACACCGGCATTGGCATCGCGCCCGAAAAGCAGAAGCTCATCTTCGAGGCGTTCCAGCAGGCGGACGCGGGCACGAGCCGCAAGTACGGCGGCACCGGTCTCGGTCTCGCCATCTCGCGCGAACTGGCGACGCTGCTCGGCGGGGAAATCCGTTTGAGCAGCCAGCCGGGCGAAGGCAGCACCTTCACGCTCTATCTGCCGCAGACGTATCCCGGCGGCACCGGCGCGGTGTCGCGGCCCATCACGGCGGCGCCCGTTCTTCTGCCGGCCCCGCGCGAAGACGTCATTCCCGATGATCGCGATCAGATTCAGACCGGCGATCAAGTGCTGCTCATCGTGGAGGATGATCCGCACTACGCGCGCGTGCTGGTGGGGCTGGCGCGGGACAAAGGATTCAAGGCGCTCGCCGCCACGCGCGGCAACACGGCCCTGACGCTGGCCCGCCAGTATCTGCCCACGGCCATCACGCTGGATATTTTCCTGCCCGACATGCTGGGCTGGACGGTGCTGAACAATCTCAAGCTCGATCCGACGACGCGGCACATTCCCGTGCAGATCATTTCCCTGGAAGAAGCGCGCCAGCACGGCCTGTCGCACGGCGCGTTCTCTTACATGATCAAGCCGGCGACCACCGAGGGACTGGATCAATGCTTCGACCGCATCAAAAAGTTTGTCGGGCCGCGCACCAAACGGCTGCTCGTCGTGGAGGACAACGACATCGAGAGCCAGAGCATCGTGGAACTGCTGAAGTACGATGACATCGAGGTTTGCACCGCCAGCACGGGCGCGGACGCGATGCGCCTGCTGCTCGACCGGCCGTGCGACTGTTGCGTGCTGGATTTGCGGCTGCCGGACATGAGCGGTTTTGAACTGCTGGAAAAGATGCAGTCGGAACCGGCCTTGCGCGATGTGCCCGTGGTGGTGTTCACCGGCAAAGAACTGACGGCGGAAGAGGACAAGCATTTGCAATCGATGGCCAAGAGCGTCGTGCTCAAGGACGTGCAGTCGCCGGACCGGCTCTTTGACGAAACGGCGCTGTTCCTGCATCGCGTCGTGGCCGAACTGCCCGAAGCCAAGCAGGAGATGCTGGCGCGGCTGCATACTTCCAACGAGGCCCTGCGCGGTCGCAAGGCGCTGGTGGTGGACGACGACGCGCGCAACATTTTCGCGCTGACCACCGTGCTGGAGAACCACGAGATGGAAGTGCTGAGCGCCACGAACGGGCGGCAGGCCATTGAGATCATCCAGCAGGAGCCGGATCTGAGCGTGGTGCTGATGGACATCATGATGCCGGAGATGGACGGCTATGAAACCATGCGCGAAATCCGGAAGGAAGCGCGCTTCCGGGCCTTGCCCATTCTCGCGCTCACGGCCAAGGCGATGAAAGGCGACCGCGAGAAATGTCTGGAGGCGGGCGCGTCCGACTACATTGCCAAACCGGTGAACACCGACCAGTTGGTTTCACTCCTGCGGGTGTGGCTCTACCGTTGAGGAAAACATTCTGGAGCTGATGATGGAAAATCTTGAACATCAAACCGCGCTGCGGCTTTTCGTATGGTTACTCCCGTGAACATTCTGCTGGTCGATGACGACGACCGGAATCTCGACGTGCTGGAGAGCATTCTGAAGACCGACGAGCACCGCCTGATTCGCGTCCAGACGGCGGATGCCGCGCTGATGGCGCTCATCAATGAGGAGTTCGCCTGCATCGTGCTCGACATCCAGATGCCGGGGATGAACGGCCTCGAACTCGCGCGCCTCATCAAGACGCGCAAGCGCAGCCAGCACATCCCCATTATTTTTCTCACGGCCTACTTTCAGGATGAGAAGGACGTGCTGATGGGCTATGGCGTGGGCGCGGTGGACTACCTGACCAAGCCGTTGAATTCCAAAATCCTGAAGTCGAAGGTGGACGTGTTTGTGAAACTCTTCCGCACCACGCGGGCGTTGACGGCAGCCAACGCGGCGCTGGAGCAGCAGACCGTGGAACTGGCGGAAGTGAACGGGCAGTTGTTCAACCAGATTCGCGAGCGGCAGCAACTGGAGACGCTGGTGCTCAACATCAGCGAGCGCGAACAGCAGCGCATCGGACAGGATTTGCACGACGGCCTGTGCCAGCAACTGACCGGCATCAAATTCAAGAACCGCCTGCTCGAACAAAAACTTTCCGAACGCGGCCTGCCCCACGTGCAGGACACGCAGGAAATTGAAAAACTGTTAAGTGATGCCATCGAGCAGGCTCGCAGCCAGGCACTGGGGCTGCATCCCATCCGCCTTGAAGCCGACGGCTTGAGGACGGCCTTGCATGAACTGGCGGCGAGCACCTCCCAGTTTTTTGGCATCCAGTGCGTCTGTTCTTTTCAGACCTCGCTGACCATTCAAGATCACGCCGTGGCCATTCATTTTTACCGCATCGCGCAGGAGGCCATCACCAACGCCATCAAGCACGGGCAGGCGAAAACGGTGCAGTTGCGGCTGGCGGAGGGGGAGGACGGCTTGCAACTCCACATTCAGGACGACGGGACGGGCTTTGCTTCGCCCCAGGCCCCGCATGGCGGCATGGGCCTCCACATCATGAATTACCGCGCCCGCACCGTGGGAGCCATGTTGAACGTGGGGCCGGGCCAAACCGGCGGGACGCTCGTCACCTGTTGTTTGCGCCAGCCCGGAACCACGCTGAACACGGAGGGCTAACATGGCGATTGAGAATTCGAAATCATCCGCCGCCCACAAAAGCAAAGTCTTCCTCGTGGAGGATCACCCCGTCACGCGCGACGGCCTGGCGCAACTGATCAACTATCAGGAGGACCTCTGCATGTGCGGTTCCTCCGGCACGGTGGCGAAGGCTTTGAGCGGCATCGAAACGTCGCGGCCGGATCTGGTCATCATGGACGTCTCACTGCCGGACGGGCACGGCATCGAACTGGTCAAGGACCTGAAGGCGCGTTATCCCGAACTGCGCATCCTGATGCTCTCCATGCACGACGAGTCGCTCTACGCCGAGCGCGCGTTGCGCGCCGGGGCCGGCGGCTACATCATGAAGCAGGAGTCCACGAATGCCGTGCTGGCGGCGGCCCGGCAGATTTTGCGGGGCAAAACTTATTTGAGTCCCAAATTGCAGGAGCGCGTGCTGCATCGGTTCGCCGCCGGGATTTCCTCGCCCGGCACTTCGGACATCGAACGCCTCACGGATCGGGAATTGGAAATTTTTGAACTGATCGGCCTGGGTCGCGGCACGCGCGAGATCGCCCAACACCTCCGCCTCAGTGTCAGTACGGTGGAAACGCACCGGGCGCATCTTAAGGAGAAACTCGAACTCGACAGCGCCCCCGAGCTGATCCGCCGCGCGGTCGAGTGGATGAGCAGCCGGGAAAAGGGACTGAACGAGCCGGGCTGACCTCTGCACCTTCTCTTCACGCTCCGGCCTGTCTTGCCGTCTCGCGGATTCCGCTATCCTACATTCACGCCCCGCCTGATTTGCGGAAGCGTCGCTTGCGAGTATGTTTGACCTGCCAAATGTGCGTTTGGAAGAAACGAGGAACTTCAAAAGTCGCGGCCCGGATTCGTCTGTGCCGCTGCGGTTTTTTGTTTCTGCACGCCAAGGGGGTGGGGTCGAACTCGTGTGCTCGTCGGTCCTCACATTAGGTGATTTTTTATGAACAGCGTGGAGATGGAAATCAACCAGTCGGCTGCGGAAGCCGACGCCAAAGTGCGGATTCTTTACGTGGATGATGAGCCGTCACTGCGGAAATATGGCGAACTGGTGCTCCAGCGCTCCGGCTTCGAGGTGGACACGGCTGCGGATGGCGAGGAGGCCTGGGCGGCGCTCCAAACCCGCAAATACGATCTGCTCATCACGGACAACCACATGCCCAACGTGACCGGGCTGGAACTGATTAAAAAAGTGGGCGCGGCGGGCCTGCGGCTCCCGATCATTCTCGCCTCCAGCATCGTGAGCACTTTCGCCAAGAGCGATCCCCCGCTGTTCGAGCGCGGCTCGCTGCTGGCCAAGCCTTTCACTCCGAGCCAGCTCGTTTCAGTGGTGCAAAATCTCCTGCGGAAACCGCAACCGGCCTGAATTAAAAACGCTCTCCACAGGGGGGCGTTTATGAAACGAAAACGCCATCATTGGTGCCCCGGCAATGTGGGTGGTTCAGGGATGCCTTCGTAATGCGCGTTCTGTTTTTCTCCCGCACCTTGGAGAAAAAAGTCTGTTTGTGGAACCAACGCCGTCCCAGGCGCAGTCTTTTCCCTGAATTCTCTTCCGTGGTTTTGTACGCGAAACCACGCGGAAGGCAGAAGGGCGGCGTGGGTGCGGCTACCTTAGGCAGAAGCCAGAACTGGAGCCGCCCCAGCACCGGACAGCGTTTGGTGTCCGTGGCGCAGCATCCGCTCCGTCGCTTCCCAACTCAGGCAGGCGTCGGTCACGGAAATGCCGTAGCGGATGTCGGCGGGATTCGCGGGCACGGGCTGGTTGCCGTCGTGCAGATAACTTTCAATCATCGCGCCGATAATCGTGCTGGTGCCGATGGCGCGCTGCTCGATGAGCGAGCGCCACACCTCTTCCTGCTTCGCATGTTGCTTTAACGAGTTCGCGTGGCTGCAATCCACCATCAGCACCGGCGGCAGCTGGCTCTTGGCCAGCAAGGCGGCGGCTTCGGCGATGCTTTGCGGATCGTAATTCGTCCGCGTGCGTCCTCCGCGCAGGACGACGTGCCCGTCGCCGTTGCCCCGGGTGCGGACCACGCTGGTGAACCCTTCCTGATCAATGCCGAGAAAACTGTGGCCCGTGCGCGCGGAACCCATCGCGTCGATGGCGATTTGCAGCGAGCCGTCCGTGCCGTTCTTGAAACCGACGGGCATGGAAAGGCCGCTGGCCATTTCGCGATGCGTCTGGCTCTCGGTCGTGCGCGCGCCGATGGCCGCCCACGTAATCAGGTCATCAATGTATTGCGGGACGATGGGGTCGAGGAATTCCGTGGCGGCCGGCAGGCCGAGTTCGTTGATCTCCAGCAGCAGTTTGCGCCCGAGATGCAAACCCGCGCCGATGTCGCACGAGCCATCCATGCACGGATCGTTGATGAGTCCCTTCCAACCGACGGTAGTGCGGGGCTTCTCGAAATAGACGCGCATCACAATGAAGAGTTGATCGCTGACCTCGCGGTTGAGCGCGGCGAGCCGACGGGCGTAGTCCATCGCGCCCTGCGGATCGTGGATGGAACAGGGGCCGACGACGACCAGCAGCCGACGGTCGCGCTGCGCGAGAATGTTTTGCACGGCGGCGCGGCCCTCGACGACGGTGCGGTTGGCGCGCTCGGTCATGGGCAGGGAATTTTTGACGGCGCGGGGCGCTTGAAGCCGCTGCGCGCTCACGACGCGCAAATCTTGGGTCTGCTGCATAAAGGGCGGCGACTGTAGCGAAGCGGGCGGAGCGGAGCAAACGGGATGTTGCCCTTAGTGCCCGAGAGAGACTGAGGCGTCGCTCTGGCGACCGACCTTAAAGACCCTGCAACTCCGTCTTGGCCGTCTTAATCAGCGATTGCTTCGGCCGAAACGGTTTACGAAACGCCGTGTCGAAATCATAGCCGCCCTGGAAATCCTCGCGGCTGTCCTTGTCGGTCTTCGCGAGCAGCGAGTTCTCCACCATGTTGAAGACGAGTTCTCCGAAATCTTCGCAGCGCTTGATGCCCCATTCGTTCAGGACGGTGGCGGCCATCGGGCCATATTGCTGGACCGCAAAATCACGGATGCCCTCGAGCAGTTGCTGCCCGCTGACGTGGCGCGGCGCGTCATCTTTCGCGGGCTTTCGCGGGAGGTCTTCCTTCGGCGCCTTGCCGATTATCCTCTGCGTGTGGTCGAGAGCCTCGCGGAGAAACAGGTAGGCATCGCGCAAGTAGCGCGGGTCCTTGGCGACAATTTTATCCAGTTCCTCGTCGAAGTTGATTCCATCCATGGTGGCGAGAACATCGGCAGCGGCCCGGCGAAGCTCAAGGTTTTTGCAGGGGCGCGACGGTGGCGGCGCGGTCGCGCGGCGGATGGGTGGTGCGCCACGTGCGCACGGCCAGGCCGGTGAGGAGCAGGAAAAGAATCACGCACAACACGGTTTGCTGATCTTTGGTGAGATACTTCATGTCGTGCTGCCGGTGGGGCATGGGATAGCCGGGCGCGGGCGCACTGGCAATCCGTCATTCGTCCCAGGGAATAAAGAAGGCCCGCCCAGTTTCCCAGGCGGGCCTGCTCACCCAAACTCCAAACGTGCGTAACCTCCTCGCGTTATGATTCGGCAGTCGGCGCGGGGAACTTGAGGAGGATGTGCAGTAGATTTTTTTGCGGCGCGCGCCGGACACGAACTCCGCCCCGGATGGCCGCAAAAAATGCCCGACAGCCTGAAAGGCCGCCGGGCGGGTTACACGCCACGGTGCGGGAGTAACGCCCCGTGACGGGAAAAGCATCGGCGGAACGGACGGCGGACTGAATAGAAAAAAGCGGTTCTCGATGAATTGGTGCCGGTGGCGGGACTCGAACCCGCACGACTTTTTACAGTCCCGGGATTTTAAGTCCCGTGCGTCTGCCATTTCGCCACACCGGCAACTGTTTATTTACAGGATTTTTATGAGTTTATCGAAGTTGAGGTTTGACTTTGTGCCGCCATTTGTGCCACTTTAATGGGATGAAAGCGGATGCAACCAAAAGTGGTGGCACAAGTCAAGATGTTCAACGCCAGTCTCATGCTGCCACTTTCGCAAAAGTGGTGGATGGACGCAAGCAACCGATTCGCGGACTGTGGATACGAGGCCAACGATATTACGCCCGGCTGAAAGTTGAAAACCCACTCACCGGCGTTAAAAAGACCCGGCGCGTGCCGTTGATGAACAAGGAGGGGCAACCGGTTCAAACCGTAGCGCAGGCCGTAGTCGAGTTGAAACGGTTGCAGACACAACGGTTAGATAACACGCTTCCGACCCTGACCCGAACTCCAAAGTTTGACGAATATGCGGCACGTTATCTTGATTTCATTGGCAGCGGCCAAGGAGTCAAAAAAGCCGGCACCGTTGAGAAAGAGAAAGTGATCCTCAAGCGCTGGAGTGGTTTTTTGGGAGGTCTGCGCCTTGAGCAGATTAAGCGGGTTCACGTTAACCGCTTCATCGAATCCCGCATGAAGGAAGATTTATCCCCACGAACCATCAATTTGGATGTCATAGCGCTGCGTGTCGTTCTAAAACGCGCGCTCTCTGATGGCCTGATCCAACGACTGCCAACCGAGGGGTTAAGGCCGCTCAAAACCAGCACTCAGAAACGCTTGTTGTTCACGGCGGTTGATTTGGAATCACTTTGCAGATCGGCTTTTGAAACGAAAAAAAACAAGAAAGGCAAAGACGTATCCGTCACTGAAAACGCACAGGAGTTTGTGGATTACATCCGGCTATTGGCCGCTTCAGGTGCACGCCGCAACGAAGCGCTTGGCTTACGCTGGGAGGATGTTGATTTTGAAGTGGGCCAGCTTTTCATCCGCCGACAGGTCACTAAACGTGGAATCGAAGACCTAAAGAATCGCGATGCGCGCGTGGTGGATTTCAACGCGAAGTTGAAAGCGCATTTGCTCGACATGAAGACGCGTTCGCACAACGCCTCCCAATGGCTTTTCCCTTCGCCGCAACGAGGGGACAAGGACGTTCCCGCAAAGACTTTTCGGGAATCGCTGGAATTGGTCCGCGAGCGGGCAAAACTGCCAGCTTTTGGGTTTCACGATTGCCGTCATCACTTTATCTCGATGGGGGTCATGAGCGGCATTGACTTCATGACGATTGCTGCGTGGGTGGGGCACAAAGACGGCGGCGTCCTGATAGGAAAAGTTTATGGTCATCTGGCCAACGAACATAGGAAAGCGATGGCCGGGCGGTTGAGTTTTGACCCCGTCGTGCTCAAATCAGACTGAATCGCAGGCGATGGTCGGAATCGGGCAACTTTTGGGTTTTCAACCCGCTCGACTGCTCCATTCACAACTCTCGCAATCACAGACCTATCGTGTGACAGACATCAGAACTACCTGTGAAAATGGGCTTTTCTGCGCGTTTCGTCAAGTTGGCAA
>JBBQYK010000174.1:0-10635 GCA_038208765.1 Verrucomicrobiota bacterium | reverse complement strand
AACCGCGACGAACCATTGCTGGAAGTGGCGCAACGCGAGTTCCGCGAGGAGACAGGGCTGGAGCCGCGCGGGCCGTTCCTCGAACTCGGTTCCATCCAGCAGAAGGGCGGCAAGTGGGTTCACGCCTGGGCCTTCGAGGGCGATTGCACCGGGCCGGTCTCCAGCAACAGCTATCAGATGGAATGGCCGCCGGACTCGGGACGGTTCCAGGATTTTCCCGAAGTGGATCGCGCGGAGTTTTTCCCGCTCGCGGAGGCGCGGAGGAAGATCAAGGAGCGGCAGTTCCCGTTGTTGGAACGATTGATTGTCCTGCTGGAACAGCCCCCAACACGGAGCGGGGGCGTCCCGCCCGCCTGAACGCGCAGAGAAGTCACGCCTCGCCAGAGTCTCAGGCGATGGTGACGCTTTCTTACGTTCGGGCGAGCGGGACGCTCGCGCTCCAACGTCACTCGTGCCGCAGCGCGTCGATGGGATCGAGTTCCGCCGCGGACTTTGCCGGGTAAATGCCGAAGATGATGCCCACCGCGCCGGAGATGCAGAAGGCCAGCAGCACCGACCACGGCGTAATGATCGTCTTCATGGTCGTGAGTTGGGAAACGATCACCGGCACGAGCACCCCCACGGCCACGCCGATCAATCCACCACCCACGGACAGCACCACCGTCTCGACGAGAAACTGCATGGTGATGTGGCGGCGCTTGGCCCCGAGCGCGCGGCGCACGCCGATCTCGCGCGTCCGCTCCGTCACCGTCGCGAGCATGATGTTCATGATGCCGATGCCGCCGACGAGCAGTGAGATGGCGGCGATGGAACCGAGCACGATGTTGAAGATGCGCTTGGTCTGCTCGGCCTGCCGGAGCAGTTGCAGCGGCACGATGGTTTCGTAATCCAGCTTCGTGTGGAAGCGGCTGAGGAGCGTCTTGATCTGCGGGTCGGCCGCTTCCACGGCGGGCAGGTCGCGCATCTGCACGGTGAGCTGATGCAGTTCTACTTTCTCCACTTCGTAACTGCTCGCGGTGCGGCGTTGGATGATGTCGCCGAAGCGCGCGCGCGCGGTGCCGAGCGGGAGGTAAAGGTTGTTGTCGAGCGGCTCGCCTTCCGAGCGGCCCGACTGCGTGCGCTGATCGATCATGTTTTTTTCGCGCACCAGTCCGACCACGCGGTAGTAAAACATGTCCACCTTCACGGCTTGTTCGAGCGGGTCCTGGTAAGGGAACAGGCGTTGCGCGAGACCGACCGTCAGCACGCAGACGTTGTCGTGATTGCGCTCGTCCATGTCGGTGAGGAAGCGGCCGCGCACCACGTCCACGCCCACGACCTCCGTGTAGAACGGCATGGTGCCAATGACCTGGCAGGGAAGGCTGTTCTGCGCGAAACGGACGTTTTCGCGGATGATGCGCACGGGCAGCACGCGCACCACGCCGGGAATCGTCGCCTGAATGCGCGCGCCGTCCTGGTAGGTGAGGCCGTAATCAATCGCCGAGTTGCGGCCCGAGCCAGATTGTTTCGCATCCTCGGGCGGCTTGACGCTGCGGATGATGATGTTCTGGCTGCCGAGTTTTTTAATCGCCTCCTGCGCCTCGTAGGACGCGCCCTCGCCAATGGCCAGCATGGCAATCACCGAGCACACGCCGAAGATGATGCCCAGCATGGTGAGCATGGAGCGCAGCTTGTGGAGCAGCAGGCTCTTCACGCCGAGGCGCACGGTGCTGAGGAAGGAGAAGCTGAAGAGAGTCATCGGGGGAAAAGTTCAAAGTCCAAACTCCAAACAGCCTTCAAGCTCCAGGCGCCAAGACGCGGCCCGGAAGGCCTTCGGTCTGCTTCGGCCAATCCTGAAAGGATTGAATCCATCAGCCCAGGGTTGGCGCGTCGAGCGCCTACCCTGGGTGTGAATGTTGGAAGAATCTCCAACCCTGTAAGGGTTGAATCAGTTCGTTCTCCGAAGAAGGCGGCGTGATGCAACCCCTTCAGGGTTGCTCCCATTTTTGGCTTCCCACCCAGGGTAGCTCGCGGACTCGCAACCCTGGGCTGATTGATAGAACCCCTTTGGGGTTCAACCGCTTCCCCAGGCCCCATGCCCCTCAAATTCCATTCGTCATTCGACATTCGTCATTTCCCTTTCAACGGTTGATGACCTCGCGCTCGATCATGCCGTCGCGCATGTGGATGACGCGCTGGGCCCGGCGCGCGACTTCGTCGCCGTGCGTGACGAGGACAATGGTTTTGCCCTCCGCGTTCAGGCGATCCATCAGGTCCAACACCTCCTGGCCGGTGCGCGAATCAAGATTGCCCGTCGGCTCGTCGGCGAGAAGAAGGAGCGGATCGTTGACCAGCGAGCGCGCGATGGCCACGCGCTGCTGCTGGCCGCCGGACAGTTGATTGGGCCGATGATCGAGGCGGTCGCCGAGACCGACCATCTTCGCCAGTTCCACGCAATGGTCGTGATAGAGCCGCACGTCCTTGCCCTGATAAAGCAGCGGCACCTGGATGTTCTCGATGACCGTGAGCTGCGCGATCAAATTGTACGACTGAAAGATGAATCCGATGGTGGCCCCGCGCGCCTCGGACAATTCATCGTCGGGCATGTGCGAGACATCCGTGCCGCCGAGGATGTAGCGGCCCGCCGTGGGCCGGTCGAGACAGCCGATGAGATTCAGCATCGTGGATTTGCCGGAGCCGGACGGCCCCATGATCGCCACGTAGGACCCGCGCTGCACGTCCAGGTCCACGCCGCGCAGCGCCCGCACCTCGACCTCGCCGCCGAGCACGTAGCGTTTCTCCAGCCCTTCGAGGCGAATGATGGAATCTGGTGGTGACATCCGGGATGCGATGATCACCGCGCGGCGGGTTCTGGTGCCGCGCCCGTGCGCGGGCCGCGACCGCCGCCGTCTTTCTTGTCGAACCGCTTGATCAACTCCTGCCAGTTGGTCCGGCTGTCGCCGCCGAAAGCCCCACGCCGGGCTCCGCCCGCTGTGGCATCGCGAGCCGCGCCGCTCGCCTCGCGCTCACGCGAGCTGCGTCCACCGTTGCCATTTCCACCCGGCATACCTGCGGGTTCGTCACGGCGGCGCGCGGGCCGCACGACTTGATTGGAGGACGCGCCCGGGATCGCCTCACCCTCCGCAAATACGGCACCACCGAGATCTTTCTCATCCGTGTTGAAGGGCGGCGCGAGCAGCACCTGATTGCCTTCCTTCAAGCCCGAGGTGATTTCGATGAACTTGGTGTTGTACATCCCCACGTCAACTTTCACCGGCTGGTCCGGGGCGCTGGCGAGGAAGACCACCTGCTCGCCCTTGCGCGTGGAGACGGACTGGATCGGCACGGTCAGCACGTCGTTGAGGTTCGTGATGATGACTTCGGCGCGGGCGGAAACGCCGGGCTTCACATCCGGCAACGCATCCGTGACGAGAATTTCCGTCGCATACACCTTCAAGTTCGGGTTGCTCCAGCGGCTGCTGCTGTCCGGCAGAATGCCCACCTTGTTGACCACGCCGCGCAGGCGCTGGTCAGGCATGGAATCGAGGACGACGAAGGCGAGCTGGCCGACGTGAACTTGATTGATGTGCGACTCGTGGATGCGGACCAGGAGCTTCATCTGCGAGACGTCGGGGAGCTTGATCAACTCCTGCCGGTAGCGCACCACGGCACCTTCCTCGATCATGGACTCGTTGCTGAAACGTCCGCCGCCGCTGCTGGCGAAAACGACCAAGCCGTCCTGCGGCGCGTGAATCTTGGTGGCGGCGAGTTGTTTCAATTCGCGTTCCAGCTTGGTGCGGCTCAATTCCAGCGTGCTTTTCTGCGTGGCCACATCGGCCTGGTACTGGGCCAGGATGCGGTCGCCCTGAAGCTTGACGCGCTCGAGGTTTTGCTTCGCCTCGAGGTGCGCGGAGTCCAACTCGCGGCGTTTCTTCCTCGCGTCGAATTTGATAAGCATCTCCAGCGCCTTCTCGGCCTGCTCCTTCTTGAGCTTGCTCTGCGAGACGGTGAGTCGGTCCTTGTCGAGCGTGCTCTTGGTCTCGAAACCTTGCTCGTAAAGTTTCTGGCTCCAGGCCAGCCGGTCCTCGGCGATGGCCAGCGCCTCGACGACGTTGGTGATTTCGATCTGCGCGTTGCGCTCCAACTGCACGGCCTCGCCCTCGAGATATTTCTTCAAGTCCGAGGCCGCGAACTCGACCTTCAACTCGGCTGCCTCGACCGTGCTCTCCGTCGTGCTTTTCTGAATATCCAGTTGCTGCTCGGCCTGGATGAGGGCGAACTGCGCCTTCTCCACGGCGATCTGTTGCAGGTTCACGGCATCCTGCGACGCCAGCGAATCCAGTTCCACCAGCAGGTCGCCCGCCTTCACGTAGCTGCCCTCGGGCACGATGCGGATGATGCGCGCGGTGCCTTCGACTTCATTGCGAATGCTCACTTCATCCACCGCTTCGAGCGTGCCGCCTTCGACAATGGAGATGAGAAAATCGCCGCGCTTCACCTGATAAGAACTGTAGGCCACCGGCGCAGAACGCCCGCGCGTGAAGAGAAAAACAAACCCCGCCAGCACCACCGCGCCGACGATGGCGCAGACGAGGGGGCGCTGTTTCACCAGCCGGGAAAACTTTGAAAACAATTGCATCATAAGTTGCGGAGCCTGTTCCCGACTCGCTTGAACAAACCGGGTTGCCTCAAGCCCGGAGGGCTTGAATGTGAATAGCCCGTGGTGCAACCGGGGGTGCCGAACGCCCAAGCCCTGCGACCCCGGAGGGGTCGAACCTCGCCGCGTTTCTGCATCAAACGATTCAACCCCCTCCGGGGTTGTGCGCCTCCGTCCACCCACTCCCCGGGTTCGCTCGTGCCTCGCAACCCGGGGCTATTCATGTTCAAGGCCTCCGGCCTGGCCGGCGAACGCGTGGACTGTTTTCTACGTTTCATTCCAGCGCGCAGGTCAGTTGTTGAAAAATTCATCGGGCGGAATGACGGACTGATCCGGCGCGGGCGCATTCTCCGCCACGGCATTCGCCGGGAGAAATCCGGCCAGATGATCCTTGAGCCAGAATTTTTCGCCGTCGGTCTGGAGCGCGCCGATGTCGAGCATCAGTTGCAGGCGGGACTCCTGGTAATCCACGAGGGCGGAGGTCACGGCGTTCTGCGCGGCGATTTGCGCGTCCTGCGCCTCCACGAGATCGCGCACCTCGGCCACGCCCGCTTGCATCCGCAGGTTGCCGCCGACCACGCGGCGGTTGGCCAGCTCCAGCGCGCTTTGTTGGATCATATAATTCTGCCGGCGTTGCTCCAGCGTGCGCAGCCCGCGCTCGATGCTGTCCTTCAAACTGTCCAACGTGAGCGTGAGGTTGCGCAGTTCGGCCTCGAAGGCGATGAGCGTGCGGCGGTAAGTGTTCCGCTCGGACAAATTGTCAATGGGCAGGTCCAGCGTCACGCCGGCCTCGGCGCGGACGAGCTTGGGATTGAAGCGCGTGTAATCCGTGGGGCGCGTGGAGTCGAGCGACACGCGCCCGCCGAGATCGAGGCCGGGTTTGAACGCGTCCGCCGCGACGCGGATTTTCCGTTTCCTGTCCTCGAACTGATCAATGGCGTTAAGGATGGGCAGTTGCTTCTCCACCGCGAGGCGGTAAGCCAGGCCGGGAGGGAGCGGAGCGGGGACGAGGCCGGTGGCCTTCACTTCCGCGAGCGCCTGATCATCGAGATAAATTTTTTCGCCGATCGGGAGGCCGAGCTTGATTTTGAACTGGTCGAGCGAGTTGCGGTAGCTGGCCACGGCATTCACGTAATTGTTGCGCGCGGACAGCTCGGCCTGCCGGGCCTGGTCCACGTCGGAGGACTTGTCGCGATCCTTGCGCGCCTCGAGCCGCTGCGTGGAACGGACGCGCCCGAGATAGTTCGTGTAGCGGTTGCGAATCACGTCCTTCTGCTCCAGCAGCGCGAAATAGTCGTTCACGATTTCCAGCGCGAACTCGTCCTGAAAAAAGGAGTAGTCGCGGATGCCATACATCACCTCGCGCTCGGCCTGCCGGAGATTTTCCACCTCGGGACTGTTGCGCCCAAAGCCGCGCAGGAGCGGCTGCGTGAGGTTCACGGAGATGAACGAAAGTACCTCCCGGCGCGGCTCGCCGGTGTAGTAGTGGAGGAGATCATTGGCCAGCGCCACGCTCAACGCGCCGCCGGTCTTGAGCAGCTGGCCGACCCCGAGAGCGGTGCCGAGCCGCCCCACCCGTTCACCGCCGGGCGTCCGCTCGATGCTCGCGCTGCTGCGGGCGAAGAACTGCGGGCTGAAAGCGTACCGATCCCCGGTCAGCGCGAGCGCGGTAAGGTAAAGGCGCTCCTTCTCCGTCTGGTAGCGGCGGCTGTTGTGAACCGCGAGATCGAGCGCGCCCTCGATGGTCAGCTTGCGGCGGTTGGTCTGGAGCCGGTCCTCGATCAACTCGGCGGGAAGAATCTCCGTGGGCTTCCGCGCGGAGTAGGCGGTGTCGATGGTCAGCGCGTTGGTTTTCCCAAAAATCTGCCATTCCGCCTGCTGCACGATGCGATAGACCTCCTTGTCCGCCGCCCGGCGGTGATGAGCCGCGGTGCAACCGGACCAGGCGAGGGCGCAAAGCAGCAGCGCGGCGAGCCATTTCGCAAAATGGGCCGCGCGTTTCGACACTGCTTCCGCCGATGATTCGTGCATGAGACTTTTTTAATGACTCCGAACCCGCGCGCAAATTCGATTCCAGCGCGAACGGGAGACGCCGGAGACGGCGGGGGCGCGGGAAAGGTGACGGACGCCGGCGGGCGGACCGAAGAACAGCGGCACCAAGGCGAGCACTTTTGAAACGCTCCGAAACTGCGGAGGAGCCTATCACAGCGGAAAATCATCCTGACAAAAATGCCTCACGCCGAGGCCGCGAAGGGCACAGAGGGTGAATTGATTTCCTTTGCGCCCTTCGCGGCCTTGGCGTGAGGAAATGTCCTGACCGAAAACAAACGGGCCCGCCAGTCTTGCGACCGACGGGCCCGAAAGGGGGTGCTGGGAGTTCGCCATGCTCTCTTTCCCGTGCCGACATTGGGCGCGTCCTCTCGCGAGGGCTGCCGGCTTCCCGACGCTATTCTCCACGGCAAGCGGAGTTTTCGGCCTCGTAGCAGGGCCGTCCCGCGCATTGCTGCCACGGAATTATTGAGTGAGGCTTTTCAGCTCGCTTCGACTGGTGGTTGCGCCACCGGCCTGCGAACCAGGTCAAGACACGCCTGTAATCTTCTTCGCGTCTTGACCGCTTAGCTCAGGGTCAGCCACGGCTTTTGACCGTGCGTTCGCCCCGGGCCACGGGTCTCGCCTCTTCACTCTCAGGTTGTTTTTCGCTCACAGGCCAGCGGTGCCTTTTTCGACATCGCCGACATGGCGGAAGGTTTTCACGAATCCTGCCTCGATCTCGTGTCCTTCCCGGACCGCATGCTCCCTTTGTCCCGCCTTTCGGCGTCTTTCGTTGAGCAGACCTTCGTTTCCGAAGACCGCCAGAGTCATCCGTTCCGTGCTGGTGCGCAGTAACAACCGTCGGCCCTCTGGGCCACTGCGATTCACCTGCGGGCCGAAACCGCCCACAAGTTACTTCACTCGACTGGCCGCGGCTTCTCATCGCGGCTCGTCGCTTGGGTTCCATTTTCGCGTTTCAGACGGCGCGCGAACGCTGTCCGAGGAACCGGTGAATCCTGCCTCCGTCGGCGCGGCTTTCGCCCATCGCTCCAAGAGGGACCGAACCAACCAGCCTGGTCCAATCTTTCCCCGGTCGCCCGGGATTATCCTGAACGGGGCAGTCTCAACTTTCATCTTAACCGGCCCGTTGTTCTTTCAATGAACTGAAAAGAGACTAGCAGATTTTCTATTCTCGTGAACTGAATCATATCCACCGGGTTGTTCACCGGCGCGGATTTTGCGGAGTGAGTTTGAGCCATTGTTTGCAAGGCTGAACGTGATGCGAAGAAAGTTGTTCACCAGCGAATCGATCCTAAAAACTCCCGTGGTGAATAAGTTTCCCGATCAAACTTTCGGATTTTTTCACGGCTTACGCCCTGCACGCACCCCGCCATTGCTGTTGAAAACCCCGTGGCCGTTTCCTACGGTCGCGGCCGGGCAAAATTTCCCATAGCACTATGAACCAAAAAATTTCCTGGCTCTCGGCCATTCTCGCGGTGGCGCTCGTCGCCGGTTGCAACAAACCAGACGGCGGCGTCATCAAAATCGGCGAGTTCGCCTCGCTCACCGGCAAGGAAGCGACCTTCGGCATCTCGTCGCACGAAGGCACGCTCATGGCCATCGAGGAAATCAACGCCGCGGGCGGCGTGCTCGGCAAGAAACTCGAACTGCTCACTGAAGACACGCAATCCAAATCCGGTGAGCCCGCCACGGTCGTGAACAAGCTCATTGCGCGGGACGGCGTGGTGGCCATGCTCGGTGAAGTCGCCTCCAGCCGTTCGATGGAAGCCGCTCCAATCTGCCAGCAGTTCAAGGTGCCGATGATTTCGCCTTCTTCCACCAATCCCAAACTCACGGAGATGGGCGACTATATTTTTCGCGTTTGTTTCACGGACAAGTTCCAAGGCGAAGTCATCGCCAAATTTGCCCTGAGCAAACTCAACGCGAAGAGAGTCGCAATTTTCACAGACGTAAAGAGTGATTACAGCAAGGGACTGGCGAAATATTTCAAGGACGCCTTCGTGGCTGCTGGTGGCCAGGTCGTCGCGGAACTCGACTTCAACGGCGGGGACAAGGACTTCAAGGCGCAGCTCACTGCCATTAAGGGCGCAAACCCGGACGGCGTCTTCATCCCGGGTTACTACACCGACGCGGCGCTCATCGCCATTCAGGCGAAGCAACTCGGCCTCAATGTCCCACTCTTTGGTGGCGACGGCTGGGAATCCGAAAAACTGACCGAAATCGGCAAGCAAGCCGTCGAGGGGAATTATTTCAGCACACACTACCATGAAGTTGTGGCCACGGAAAAAAGCCGGCAATTCGTGACCGCCTACAAGAAGCGTTGGAAAAAATCTGACGGCAGTCCGAAGACACCAGACGCGCTCGCCGCCTGCGGCTATGACTCAGCCATCGTGCTGGCCGAAGCGATTAAGCGCGCCGGCTCAACCGACGGCCCAAAGATTCGCGAAGCATTGGCCGGCCTCAAGGACTTCGAGGCCGTGACCGGAAAAATCACGATCAACGAAAAACGAGACGCCAGTAAAGGCGCAGTGATTCTCAAGGTTGAGGGCGGCAAATTCATCCACCGCGAAACCATCGCGCCTTAACACCGTGAGCCTTCTGCCGCCTTGTTTCCCGACCCGGAGGAATTAAAGTTCCGCCATGAAACCGATGACTTTTAACTGTCCCGACGAGTTGGAAGCGCAGTTGAAACGTCTCGTCGAAGAAGGCTGGGAAGATTCGTCGCAGGACGCCATCGTCGAGGCGTTGCGCCGCTACTTGCGCCTCCGCACTCCGGAGGTTTTGGAGAAACATCTTCGCGCTGACATCGAATGGGGATTGCATGGCCGCGACTGAAGGTGTCGTCGTCGTTCTTGATGCCGAACCGGATGTTTCGGGCGCGTTGCTAAAACGATTCGCCGCCGCTATACCCGCCCGAACGAGTGTCTGAAATACTCCAACAACTTGTCAACGGCCTGGCGCTCGGCGCGATCTACGCGCTCATCGCCCTCGGCTACACGATGGTCTATGGCGTCCTGCGCTTCATCAATTTCGCGCACGGCGATGTCTTCATGCTCGGCGCGTTCGCGGGATATTTTCTTTCACCGATTGTTAATCGCTTCCTGCCCGCGCAGTCGTATCTCGGCGCGGCCCTCGTGCTGGTGGCGGCGATGGTCATCTGCGCGGGAATCGGAATGCTCATTGAATTTCTCGCGTATCGACCGCTGCGGAACCGGCCCAAGCTCATCGTGCTCATCACGGCCATCGGTGTGTCGCTCTTCATCGAATACACTTGCCAACACAAGGCCGTCTTCGGCGCGGCTCCGCGCAGCTTTCCCGATTTGATTCCCGTCACGAATTGGAAGCTCGGCGGCTTCGTGGTCGGCTCGCAGCAGGTGCTCGTCTTCGTCACCACGTTGGTGCTGCTCGTTGCGCTCACCTTCATCGTCCAGAAAACCAAAGTCGGCACGGCCATGCGCGCGGTGTCCTTCAACGAAAAGGCGGCGGCGCTCATGGGCATCAACGTGAACTTCATCATCTCGTTCACCTTCGGCCTCGGCTCGGCGCTGGCGGCGGCGGGCGGAATTCTCTTCGCCATGAGCTACGCCAGCATCGATCCGCTCATGGGCGTGCAGACGGGTTTGAAGGCGTTCGTGGCTGCGGTCTTCGGCGGCATCGGCAATCTGCCCGGCGCGGCGCTCGGCGGAATCCTGCTCGGCCTGATCGAGACGGTGGCCGGCGGCATCCCCGCCATCTCGCCCTATCGCGACGGCATTGCCTTCGCGATCTTGATTTTGATCCTGCTCTTCCGCCCGGCGGGGCTGCTCGGCAAGTTGCAGCCGGAGAAGGTGTGACGCAGCGCGGGCTTGTGACGGCGCGACACAAAAAGTATTTTGCGATTATGAAACATGAGTTCAGCGCTGAAGTGCATCGCGAAGGCGAATGGTTCGTCGCCTTTTGCCCGGAAG
>JBBQYK010000173.1:0-10702 GCA_038208765.1 Verrucomicrobiota bacterium | reverse complement strand
GCGCTGGAGGGTCTTCCACTCGCGGGTGACTTCGAGGAGGTGCTTTTCGATCTTGGTGATGGACTCCTGGAGGCAGCCCATCAGTCCGATCTGTTCGCCGCTCAGGAGTTGATCGGCCGGCGCGGTGAAGAGTGCTTGCGCCTCCTCAATGCTCAGGCTTTTGACGCGGGCCAGCGGCACGCGCTGGCCCAGCGTGCGTTCGTTGAGGCTTTTGAAACTGAGGATCAAACTGGTGCGCAATTGAACCAGCAGCATGCGGCGGCGCAGGAGATCGCGCACGGGGCGCGTCTGCCGGTCGTGTCGGTGGCTGGTGGGTAGGATGCCCAGGCGCATGAGTTCGCACAGGAAATAGGCGTCGGACACGTCGTCGGTGTGTTTGAGGCCGTCGTATTGGTGCATGCGCGCCGGGTTGGCCAGCACGACGGGATAGCCGTGGTCCTCCAGACCATCGACCAGCCAATACCAGTTGTAGGTGGACTCGACGGCCACCTGGGCGATCTGGGTCTTGTACGGTTCGAGCATTTGCAGAATGGCCGGCAGCTCGCAGGGGAGTTTCTTGTGCAGGACGCGTTTGCCGCTTTCATCCATCAGGCCGCACAGGGCGTTGTTGCTGTGCAGGTCGATTCCAGTCATGATTTTCATCGTGGTTCTCCGGTGGGTTGAGGGTTCTAGTTTGAGTTTTACGACACACCTCAAGCTACCCCGCCGACCCGCCCGGAGACCACTCTTTGGCCAGCTCACGCTTAATGCTCTACAGTTCTCACAAGCGACAATCCTTTCCTTTCACCGACAGGTGCGAGAGGTAGCTGGCGCTGTCTATGCCCAGCCGCGTGGCAATCCACTGGCGCGTCATCGGAGTTTCCTCGCGCAAACGTAACGCCCATGGCGTCTTCTTCGGATCGCCGGTGGTCCCCCAACTCATGAGGTGATAGATGGTCCCCGGATATTCGATGCGCAATGGACTTGGCATGGCGTTTTCTTTTGGATCGGTTTACTGACCGGAATTCAAGCGACACCCGGAGCGATTGTCAATTGTGGGGACTAACCGCTCGGCCTGCTGATTGCACTCAGAGCCTGTCTGAAAATGTAATGCGGGTAGCACAAGGCCACCGGCCTGGGTCGCCGGGCTACCAGCCCGGCGAAAGGGTGAGGGCGACGCGAGCAGGCCGGACTGACTTCAGCCAAGGAAGCCCGTTCCCATTCCGCCGGGCAGGTTGCCCCGCGGGACGGGCTGGTAGCCCGTTCCACCCTTTTTCAAGCAGGCTCTCAGACCAAAATGGCCGGCACGAGACGGGGAATGTCCCGCACCGCTCGAATTGTGGGCCTGACCACTCGCGAAATGTCCCGCACGAGACACGAAGTGTCCCAGCCGTTCCGCCAAATGGACATGACCACGGGCAAAGTGACCCGCACCACTTGAGCAATGGGCGTGACGAGACACGGAATGTCCCGTCCTCTCTGCGGAGTGGACGTGGCCACGGGCAAAGTGAACCCGGCCGCGAGGAAAATGTCCCATCCCGGCGCGTAGCCGCCGCGGCAGGCCGCCTACTTCGCGTCGGTCGCGAGTCCGTCGATCTTCTTCGCCAGATCAAAATCCTTCTGCGTCAGCCCGCCTTCGCTGTGCGTGGCGAGCACGAGCGTGACTTTGTTCCAGCGGATGTCCACGTCGGGATGATGCGCCGCCGCCTCGGCCGCGCGCGCGACGCGGTTGACGAACTTCATCGCCACGACGAAATCCTCAAACTGAAAAGTGCGCGTGATGGACGCGCGCTGTTTCTTCCAGCTTTTGACCTTGGGCAGCGCGGCCTTGATTTGTGTGGGAGTCAATTTTGCCATGCGCGAAGATTGCCACAGCGGCATCGGCACGCAACCGCGCTTTGCACCCGCTCGAATTTAGCCTTTGAGGCCCGCATCGAAAGCGCGGACGATGATCCCCGTGCGCGCCCCGTGGAATTATTTTCGCCGCCCCCTCGCCCGGCTGATCGCCGCCGCGACGCTGTGGGCGAGCGATGCGTCCGCCGGCCAGGTGTGGCTGCTCGACGGGCGCACGCTGGAGGGCGAACTGCGCTTTAATGAAACAGGCGCGCTGGTGGTGCGTCCCGCGCAGGGCGAGGCCATCGCCGTGGAGTTGAACAAAGTATCGAGCGCCACGTTTGCCTCCGGCTCGTATTTTTCCAGCGGCAGCATGCTCCCGAACGGCTGGACGGCGAACGACTACGGTGAGAACCGCGGCTCGACGCGGCTGGACACGAACACGTTTTCGTTGCGCGTCGCCGGGCTGGGCACGAACGCCACGGCCTGCCACTTCGTCTCGCGCGCCATGCCGAGCGACGGCGAAATCATCGTGCGTGTGGATGACGTGAGCGGGACGGGGCTGACGCACGCGGGGATCATGATTCGCGCGCACCATTCCGGCGCGTTCGCCGCGCTGTCGCTCGGCAGCGATGGCAAGGTCTGGTTTCAACGCCGCACGGATGGCGACAAGAAAGAGATTCGCACCACCGCCAGCGGGAAAATGTCCGCGCCCGTCTGGCTGCGTTTGCGGTTGTACGAAAAGAGCATTCAGGCGCTCTACAGCACGGAGCCGAAGTCCTGGCAGACGCTGGCCACTGAACCGATCAAGCTGGGCGTGGAAAAAACTTGGCGCGAGAGCGAGGGTGAACTGCAACTGCTCCGCGCGTCGTGCGGCGTGTTCGCTTCGAGCCGGGGCGCGGGCACGCTGGGCACCGCGCGCGTCACGGCGCACGTCATTCTTCAGCAGGGACTGGTCGGGGAATACTTTGCCGACCGCGAATTCTCGAACCTCAAGATGGCGCGGCTCGATCCGCAAATTCGTTTCGACTGGAAGGCCGGCCCCCCTGATCCCGCGCTGGGTCGGACGAATTTCTCGGTGCGCTGGACGGGCCGGATCATTCCCAGAAAAATCAGCTCCTACCGTTTCTACATCGACACGCCGGGACGCGCGCAGCTTTGGATTGGCGATCAGGAAGTGCCGACGGCGAGCTTCACGCGGCCCGCACAAGGCCCGGAATTTCCCTACGTCTCCCTGACGGCGGGGCGGCCGACGGACATCAAAGTGGAGTTCGTGAGCGAATCCCCGGCGGCGATCAAACTCGGTTGGGGGCTCGTGAACGAGCCGCCGGAACTCATCGGTATGACGAATTTCCACCACCTGTTTTACGGCGCGAATTCTCCCGAGAGCATCGCTCTGGCGCGGATGAGCAACGTCGGCCCCGCCGTGCGCGGGGTGATGCTGCGCAACGGAACGTTCCTCGCCGGTCAGGCCGTGAAAGCCGATCAGTCCGCCGTGCGCTTCTCGATTTTGGGCGGCCCGGAAGCGCCGGTGTTGAGCAGCCGTGTCGCGCGGCTCGTCCTGCGTCCGCCGCGCCAGCCCCTGCCCTACGACATTGCGCTCGGACGGGGCGGTGTGTTCATGCGCAACGGCGATTTTTTCGAGAGCGATTTCCAGGGTCTCGAACACAACACGCTCACGGTGAGTTCCGTGCTCTTCGGATTGAAACGGTTCGCGGTCGAAGGCAACGACGCGCTCGTCGTGGTGCTCAATGATGTGGCGGCGATAAATTCCGGCTTCGAAGTGCGCCTGCTCGATGGCTCGGTGCTGCGCGCCCAAAAAGTCCGGGCCAAGCCCGCGTCGCTCGTGATCGAGGATTCGATTCTCGGAGAACTGGCGATTCCATTTTCTGAACTGGTGGCACTGCGCCAGCTCGGCGTGACCATCTCGGACGGAGCGAGCGCGCCATGAGCGATGGATGGACGGAGCCGCAATCCTGGCCCGCGCTCGCGACGGGTGAAGTTCACGTCTGGCTCGCGCACCTGCCGTCGGCGCGCGGGGAACTGGAGCAACTCACCGCGCTGCTGACGTCGGAGGAACGGGAGCGCGCCGCACGTTTTCGCACCTGGGTGCTGCGCGAACGCTGGGCATTGGCGCGGGCGATTCTCCGCTCGTTGCTCGCCCGCTACGCCGGAGTTGGTGCGCAGGAAATTATTTTCCAACTGGGCGCGCATGGGAAACCGGCGTTCGCGCCGCCGGGCGATCCCGGACTGCACTTCAACACCTCGCACTCGGGCGACCACGCCGCGTTCGCCTTCACGCGCGCGGGCGAGGTCGGCGTGGACATTGAGGAAGTGCGCGGCGAAATGCGGCGGCACGAAGCCATCGCGCAACGCTTCTTCACGCCCGGCGAACGCGCGGCCTTGGCGTCCATGGCCGAAGCCGGGCGGTTGCAAGCGTTCTTCGAGTTTTGGACGCGCAAGGAAGCCTTCGTGAAAGCGCGCGGCGACGGCGTGTTCTCCGGGCTGGAGAAGTTTGAAGTGTCACTCCGCGAACCGCGCGTGCTGAACGTGACCGGCGGCGAGGCGGCGGACTGGTGGATGACGAAACTGCCGGAACTCGAAAACTATGCGGGCGCGGTGGTGGTGAAGGCGGGCGCGTGCCGTCCGCAGTTCTGGAGGTGGAACGCGCGCGGAGATAGGAGCACGGTCAGCAATCGTGGACCGACGTGACGTCCGACCAGAACCGATGAACACGCGGACTCGGCGGTCCGCGCTCCGGCGTGTGCGCGCGCCGAATTCCCCCTTGCGCCGACTTTCCGCACTTTTATAGTTCGCGCGCCTTGGCTGCGTGGAAATAAACCTCGCGCGGTGCGGCAACCGAACTCGAACACAAAGGAAGATTATGGCTTACCAATACGTCAACAAGCAGGAGGCTTTGCTCGCCAAGGTGAAGGGCAAGACCGGCAAGATTTCCGACAAGACCCACGAAGAGCATCTCAAGCTCTACACGGGTTACATCAACAAGACGAACGCGATTCTCAAGGAACTCGAGACCCTCGCCACCACGCTCGACCCGGCGAACCCAGCGCACGCCAACCAGATTTATTCCGAGATCCGCTCGCGCAAGGTGGACTTCACCTTCGCGCTCGGCGGCGTCATCAATCACGAGCTGTTCTTCGAGAACCTCGGCGGCGCGGGCGGAGTGCCCACGGGCAAATTCGCCGACCTCATCACCAAGAGCTTCGGCAGCTTCGACGCTTACAAGAAAGATTTGAAAGCCACCGGCATCGCCGCGCGCGGTTGGGTTTGGACCGGCTTTGATCCGCAGACCGGCCTGCTCTTCAACTACATCGGCGACGCGCAGAACACGTTCCCGGTCTGGAACGTGAAGCCGCTGCTCGCGCTGGACGTGTACGAGCACGCCTACTACGTGGACTTCTTCACGGCGCGCGCGGGCTACATCGACGAGTTCATGAACTTCGTGGACTGGGACGTGGTGAACGCGCGGTTGAGCTGAACAATCACACGGTGAACAGCCAGAACGCGGCGGGCGCAAGCTCGCCGCGTTTTTTTTATTTACCACGGAAGACACGGAAAACACGGAAAGGAAAACTTCTCGTGGACGGAGGGCCGCCTTCGCTGCCCAGACGAATTTTCAAGCAAGAACTCAGGTTTCGCATTCCGTGTTTTCCGTGTCTTCCGTGGTTCCACTTTTCTGAACACGCTGACTCGGCGGTCCGCGCTCTGTCCCACCCGACTCTCCCGTAACCATGCGGGGGGGCTTTCCGTCGTTACAGGCTGTGAAAAAGCGCATCTACATCTGGAGTTCCGTGCTGGCGGTGCTCGCCCTGTTCTGGCTCGGGGCCAAGGCGTGGCAGGCGCAGAAAAACCTCGTGACCCTCGACGTCCGCGACGCCGACGTGCGCGACGTGCTCCGCAAAATCCAGTGGCAGACGTGGGAAACCATCGTCGTCCACAAGGACGTGAAAGGGAAAGTCACCTTCAATGTCGTCAAGTCTCCGCTCGAAGAAGTCCTCGGCATCATCACCGATCAGACCTCCCTCCGCATCACCGCCGTCTATCCCATTTACTCGAAGAGCAGCGCCTACGTGAATCTCCGCAAGCTCGCGCGCGGCGACGTCTATAAAAACACGGTGGGCTGGACGAATTTCAACATGGAAGGCGGACGCGGCGGTTTCGGCGGCGGACGCGGTGGCCCCGGAGGGCCGGGCGGTTTCGGCGGCGGCTTGCTGGCGCAGAACAGTCCCGTGACCCTCCAGCTCGCGGCGAAAGATTTGGGCTTCGCCACCCTCGCCCTCGCGCGGCACGCGAACGCGCAAGTCATCACCGAGGACGGCGCACGCGGCGGACTCATCTCGTTGAAGCTGAATGAAGTCCCCTTTCTCACCGCCGTGGAGAAAGTCGCCAAAGCGTCGGGCATGCAGGCCAAGGTGTTCTATTCCGTACAGGCCGATCAGGACCGTTTTGCGGGCTTCGGCGGTTTTGATGAAGAACGTGGCGGACGGCGCGGCGGCGAGCGCGACACAAACTGGATGACGCGCGGCGACGAACGCGAGAGGGCCCGCCAGCGCGAAGTGGAAGCCCGCCTCGCCACCATGACGCCCGAGGAACAGGCCAAGGCCAAGGAGCAGCAGCAGAAGTTTGAGGAGATGCGCAACTTGCCCGAGGACCAGCGCCGCCAGGCTTTCGAGGCAATGCGAAACGATCCGCAGTTTGCCCAGGAACGGGCGCGCATGGAGAATCGCGCGAACACCGCCTTCAAAAACAGCACGCCCGAACAACGGGTGGACCGCGCGCGCCGTTCACTGGAAGCGCGCAAGCGCCGCGAACAACAAGCCGCACGATGAAATCAACCCTGCGCATCCAACTTCGCCTCGCCTTCACGCTCATTGAGTTGCTGGTGGTCATTGCTATCATTGCTATTCTCGCTTCGTTGCTGATGCCCGCGCTGGCCCGCGCCAAGGGCAAGGCCCGGGAAATCAGTTGCGTGAACAACCTCAAGCAACTCGGCATCGCGGTCATGACGTGGGCGGGCGACCACGAGGAACGTTTTCCCTCGGCGGAGGAAGTTCCGACCATCCCCGTGGACCCGACCAATATCCAGCCGGCCATCAGCCTCGTGCTCTCGAACGAAGTGGGCGGGGCCATGAAAGTCTTCCAGTGCCTCGATGATCGCGTCGGCTATTACAAAACCGAAGGCTCCAGTTACGGTTGGAATTACAACTTGAACAACCAGTCCACCGAGAACCCCCCGCGCTCCATGCGCCGCTTCTCCACCGCGCCGAACCTCGCCCGCGTGCGCATGCTCTACGACTACGAACCGTTCCACACCCGCGCCAACAGCAACGGCATGCAGAACTCCGTGTTCGCCGACGGTCACGTGGAGACCAAGTGATCGGCACAGCAGAAAGTTGAAAGTAGAAAGGGCGTGTGGAGGTTCTGACGCCGGTTCCGTGTTTCAGTTTTCTGCTTTCTGCTTTCTGCTTTTCCCCCTCCTCTGCCGCGCCGCCTCGTAGAGAAACACCGCCGCCGCACTGCCCACGTTCAGCGAATCCACTTCACCGCTCATCGGAATCAGCACCGCCTCGTCGCACGCGGCCAGCACTTGGGCGGATACGCCGGAGCCTTCATTGCCGAAGACCACGCAGCAGTCGCCAGACAGATCCGTTTCGTGAATGGTGCGGCCACCGGCGGCCAGATGCGCGGCGATGACGCGCACGCCGCGCGCGCGCAGTTCCGTCAGCGCGCGGACAAGACCACCCTCCCCTGCGGAAGCAGCTTCAATCACAGGCAGTTTGAAAATCGTCCCCATTGAGTTCCTCACCGAGCGGCGGAGGAAGGGGCTGGCCGTGGTCTCGTCCACGAGCAGCGCCTGCACGCCGAACGCCGCGCAGTTGCGCACGAGCAGGCCGATGTTTTCCGCATTCGTCAGCCCGTCGCTCGCCACGAGCAGATGCGGACGCGGCGCGGCGGCGAGCACGGAGTCGAGGGTGTTCACGCGCGGAATTTTCCCGACGGCCAGCACGCCCTGGAAGAACGGGAAGCCGGTGAGCTTTTCCAGTTCCTCAATTTCCATGATGTAAATGGTGATGTCCTCGGGCCGCGCCCGCACCAGCGGCTCGAACTCCGCGAGGCGTCGCTCCGGCAGCAGCACGTTCACCACGCCGAAATCGCTGGCGAGGAGGCGGCGCACCACCTTGTCGCCCTCGGCCACGAACAGTCCCGCGCGCCGCAGCTCGTCGCTTTGCCGCAAGGTCGCGTACGGCGCGAGCCCGGGCCGGTCAAAGCCGGTGACACGTTCGATGTGCATCGCGCGGAGTGTGGGAGGGCCAATGATGAATGACAAATGACGAATGGGATGAACCACGGAAAACACAGAAGACACGGAAATGGGGCTGAGGAGAAAGTCATGTTCACCGACTTCAGCCGCGTGGCTTTCCAATTCCGTGTCTTCCGTGTCTTCCGTGGTTAAATCAGCCGCCCGTGCGTTTGGAAACTTCCATTGCCCACGCGAAGTTCATCGTTATATTCCGCTCCGATTTCGTGCCGGAACTGCCGATTTATGCATGTGGTTAAAACAGTCTTGATCGTTCTTGAAGTGCTCCTGCTCTTCAATCTCCTCATCTTTGTCCACGAGTTGGGACACTTCCTCGCCGCGCGCTGGCGCGGGCTGAAGGTGGAGCGCTTCGCCGTGTGGTTCGGCAAGCCCATCTGGAAGATGAAATACAACGGCGTGGAATACGTCCTCGGCTCCATCCCCGCCGGCGGCTACGTCTCGCTCCCGCAAATGGCCCCGATGGAAATGATCGAGGGCCAGGCCGACGACGGCGAAAAGAAGGAGCAGCTGCCGCCGATCACGCCGATGGACAAAATCATCGTGGCGTTTGCGGGACCGCTGTTCAGTTTCGGGCTGGCCGTCCTCTTCGCGCTCGTGGTCTGGGTCGTGGGCAAGCCGGTGGATGCCGACAAGACGACGACGATTGGCTGGGTGGATTTGAACGGGCCGGCGTGGAAGTCCGGCCTGCGTCCCGGCGATAAAATTCTCGAAGTGGACAACCAGCCCGTCTCGCAGTTCGCCCCGCCCGCGCAAGACAGCGTGACGTGGCGCATCATCGCCAGCGAAGGCACGAACATTCCCATCAAGTATGTGCGCGACGGCCAGGAACTGATGGCCTATCCCGTGGCGAAACGCCGCGAGACGAAATGGTACGAGCGCAAGGCCATGCGGCAGATTCTGATCGCGCCCGCGCACGAGGCTTTCATCCATGACGTGGCCACGAACAGCCCGGCCGCGGTGGCCGGATTGCAGCGCGGCGACAAGGTCGTGGCCGTGAACGGCGAGAAGATGCACTCCGTTCTCCGCATTCTACATCTCGAGGAATCCATGACCAACGCCAGCATCGCCGCGAAGCCGGTGACGCTCACCGTGGTGCGCGGGTCGGACCAGTTCGACAAAACCTTGCTCGCGGAAAAACCGATCAAGCCGACGGACGGCACGCCGTCGCTGGGTGTGCTGGCCTGGCTGACTTCCACCAACGCCACGAAAATGGATCACCCTTCGCCCGGCGCGCAGATCGAATCGAGCGTCAGCCAGATCGTCGGCACCCTGCGCGTGCTCGTCTCCCGCAAGTCGGAGGTGGGCGTGCAGCAGCTCGGCGGCGCGGTGATGATCATCCGTGTGTATAAAAATCTTTTCGAGAACGAGAACGGCTGGCGGCTGGTGCTGTGGTTCAGCGTGATCATGAACGTGAACTTGGCACTGTTGAATCTGCTGCCCCTGCCCGTGCTCGATGGCGGGCACATCACGCTGGCCCTGATCGAGATGGCCCGCCGTCGTCCGGTGAGCGGGAAGATTCTCAACTACATCCAGAGCGGGTTCGCCATGCTGCTGATCACCTTCATGGTCTATATCGCCTTCTTCGACACCGGAGACTGGGTGCGGTCGTCCCGCCGGGAAGCGCGCGAGGAGCAGATCCCCGTCTTCGCGCCGAAGAAGTAGCGGGCGGTGCTGTAAGTGGGGCAGCCGTCTCGGCTGCCACCCGTCCTTTGGCCGTCTCGGCTGAAGAACCACCAGCCGGGACGGCCAGTGGACTAAGGCAGCCGGGACGGCTGCCCCACTAGGAACATTGACCGCCTTTCCCACGGCTCGTAATTTCTGCGCCCGGTTCAACCGGAACGCGAACTCATGAATTACTGCCCGTCTCCTTACGTTTTTCAGCGGCGCACCACGCGCGAAGTGATCGTCGGCGATCCCGCGCACGGCGGCGTGATCATTGGCGGCGACCACCCCGTCGTGAAACAGTCCATGCTCACCTGCGACACGATGGACACCGCGCTTTCCGTTCGACAGACGCTGGAACTGGTCGAGGTCGGCTGCCAGATCGTCCGCATCACCGCGCCCACGGTGAAGGACGCGGCGAACCTGGAGAAAATCGTCCGCGAGTTGCGCGCACGCGGCTGCAATGTCCCCATCGTCGCCGACATTCACTTCAAGCCCGACGCGGCGATGGAAGCCATCAAGTGGGTCGAGATGGTGCGCGTGAACCCCGGCAACTACGCCGACTCGAAGAAATTCGCGGTCAAGGAATACACCGATGAGCAATACGCGGCGGAGTTGCAGCGCATTGACGAAAAATTCACGCCGCTCGTGCTGGAGGCGAAACGCCTGAAGCGCGCGCTGCGCATCGGCACGAATCACGGCTCGCTTAGCGACCGCATCATGAACCGCTACGGCGACACGCCGCTTGGCATGGTCGAGAGCGCGCTGGAGTTCGCCCGCATCGCCCGCGCGCAGGATTTCCACAACTTCAAGTTCTCGATGAAGTCCTCGAACCCGAAGGTGATGATCGAGTGCTACCGCCTGCTCGCGGCGCGGCTGGATGAACTC
>JBBQYK010000172.1:0-10801 GCA_038208765.1 Verrucomicrobiota bacterium | reverse complement strand
GAGGCGGTGACGATGTTCCCGCCCATGGTGGCGCGGTTGCGAATCTGCCGGGAGCCGAAGACGCGCAGCATGTCGCGCAACGCCGGGAACTCGTCGCCGAGTTTGTCCTCGATGTTCGTGAGCGTGGCCGCACCGCCGATGCGCCATTCGTCATCCTTAGATTCGATGCTTCGCAGTTCGGGAACTGCCTCGACGGAAATGAGGGTCGGAAACTTTTTGAACCGCTTCGTGATGTCGAGACCGAGTTCCGTCGCGCCGGCGATGAGTCGGGCGGTGGGATGGGTGGCGATGAGATGAAACAATTGCGCTAGTGAAATTGGACGGAAGAATTGTTCGGCGTGCGACTCGTATGCCACCGGGGCACAGGCCTCTGGCCCGGCGTGTTGTTCGTTCACCAACGAGCCGTGCCGGAGGCCGGCGCTCCGTTCGGCGAATGCTTCCAGCGCCGCGTCGCGAATCGGACGGTAGCCCGTGCAGCGGCAGAGGTTCCCGCACAGTTGCTCGTCGAGTTGCTCGGCGGTCTTGAGGTCGTCGCGATAGTAGCCTTCGAAGAGCGACATGATGAAGCCGGGCGTGCAGTAGCCGCATTGCGAGCCGTGGCACTCGACCATTTTCTGCTGCACGGGATGCAGCTTCGCTCCGCAGGCCACGCCCTCGACGGAAATGACTTCGCGACCGGCGAGCAGGCATATCGGCATCAGGCAACTATTGATGGCGCGGAACGTCTTCTTCCCGTTCGCAACACTCTCGACGATGGCGACGGAGCACGCGCCGCAATCGCCTTCCGCGCAACCCTCCTTGGTGCCGGTGCGTCCGGTGGCGCGGAGAAATTCAAGCAGCGTGGTGTTCGGAGAGATGTTTTCCACCCGGACGTTTTGTCCGTTCAGCGTGAAATCGAAAGCGGCTGACATACGGGGCCGCGCACGGCCACGGCCAAGTTAGCCGGTGAGTGGCGGGCGCGGCAAGGTTTTGGCCGGAAGCGGGCGCATGAATTCGGGGCGCGCTGTTAAGGGCAGACCGGGTGCATCTTGCCACTGTGGTCGTTGAGTCTCGGCGATGGCTTTTTGGTCGCGGAGCGACCGTAGGAAATTAGCCCGGCACGAAGTGCCGGGTGGGTGGTTGGAAAGTGATTTTGTCCCGGCGGGACGGCGGAACTCCAGCGTCCTTTCAGGACGCACCCCGTGTCGAATCCCAAACCAGACACTTCGTGTCTGGCTAATTTCCTGGGCCGCTTCGCGGCTGGGCAACAACCGTGTGAAGGTGCGCACGGCAGACCATCAGCCGCAAAATCTCGTTGTCCCTCGTGGGCCTTCTCTGCAATCTCTCGCGCTTCATGCGGCAAGTCAGGCTGGCAATCATCGGGGGCGGAACCGTGGGCGGGGGCGTCGTGCAGGCGCTTCAGCGCAACGGCGCGCTCATGTTTTCCCGTCTCGGCGTCGAGCTTCAGATTGCGCGCGTGGTCGTGCGCGATTTGCACAAGGAGCGCGCGGTTAAGATTTCCAAAAAACTTCTCACCACGGACTGGCGAAGCGTCGTCGCCGATCCGCAGATTGATCTGGTGGCGGAATTGATTGGCGGCACAACCACGGCCCGCGCGGTGGTGCTGGCGGCGTTGAAGCAGGGCAAGCCGGTGGTCACCGCGAACAAGGCGCTGCTCTCGGCGCATGGCGAGGAGTTGTTCGCCACGGCGCAAAAGCACGGAACGAATCTTTATTACGAGGCGAGCGTCGCGGGCGGCATTCCCATCATCAAGGTCGTGCGCGAGGCGCTCATCGGGAACCGCATCACGCGGCTCTACGGCATCGTCAACGGCACCTGCAATTACATCCTCACGCGCATGAAGCTCGAAGGCGCGGACTTCGCCGACGTGCTCGCCGACGCGCAGCGCCTGGGCTACGCCGAGACGCCGCCCGACCTCGATGTGGACGGTCACGACGCGGCGCACAAGACCGGCATTCTGGCCTCGCTCGCGCACGGCTTCTGGGTGAACCCCAAGCAGATTTACACCGAAGGTATCCGGCACATCACGAAGCTCGACATCGCGTTTGCGGAGAAGCTGGGTTACACGATCAAGCTGCTGGGGATCGTGAAGAAGTCCAAGGTCCAAGGTCTAAGGTCCAAGGTTGGGTGTGCGCCGATTCAAGTCTCGGTTTATCCCACGCTGGTGCCGAATGCTCATGTGCTCGCGAGCGTGAACCAGGTGTTCAATGCGATCCTCGTGCGCGGCGACATCGTGGGCGACACGCTTTATTACGGACGCGGCGCGGGGCAGGACGCCACGGCGAGCGCGGTGTTGAGCGATCTCGCGGACGCGGCGCTGGACTTGAAGCTCGGCACCAAGAGCCGCATCCCGCCGTTCGTTCCGCACGAGCGCGAGGGCGCGGTGCTGCCGATAAACGACGTGGTGTCGCGTTATTACGTGCGGCTGAACGTGGCCGACCGGCCCGGCACGATGGCGAAAGTCGCGACGATTCTGGGCGACGCGAAGATTGGCATTTCATCCGTGATCCAGCCCGAAGGCCACGAAGGCGAAGTGGTGCCGCTGATCCTGATGATTCACGACGCGACGAACGCGGCGATGGCGAAAGCTCTGGCGAAGATTGCGAAACTGCCCGTGGTGCGCGGCACGCCGGTGATGATTCGCGTGGAGAATTTCGAGTAATGCGAACGGAGCGAACCAAGGAGCGCGCCCCCGGCCGGTTGTTTCGGTCACCCCGGTCCGCCCATTTCGCCAATCTGCCGCAATCGCTCTTTCAGCGCCTGGCCCACGGTCGGATCAAAATAGCGGCCACGTTCCGCCACCGCCGGCTGGATGATTTCGCGGCGCACGTCGATTCTGGCCCCGAAGATTTCCCGCCAGAGCCGCTCGGTGTTGGCGATGGCATCGCCGCGCTCCTCTCCCTCAAAGCCGGGCCGGTAAATGTCCACGGCGCAACGCAAGGCGTGAATCATTTCCTCGGGCGTCGGGTGCCCGGTGTGTTCACGGACCAGGCGGAAGGCCGCGAGGTCTTTCTCATCCATGCGGCAGACTTTGCTCGTGAGAATGTCAATCGGGTGGGGAAAAAGGAAACGGACGTGCCGACGCGTTTCCGCATGGGCGCGGACACGCCAGTCAGCGGGCGCGGCGAAAACGTGCAGTTGGCAGAGGTCAGCGTAGAAAGGGCATTGCTCCTTGAGCAGACCGGCCAGACCAAGGAACGGCTCAATGGCGAGATCGGCGATCAAGTCCACGTCGCCGCTGACAAATCCGGGGTCAAGCCCGAGTTGCAAAGGCGCGGAACCGAACACGATGATCTCCCACGCTCGTTCGGGCGGCAGGGCTGCGACGACGCGATCCAGCAGACGACCCGCTGGAGCCGCCCAGTTCAATTGCGGTTGCCAAGGTTCACGCGGCGGGAACATAAAGGCCGCGCTCCCGTTTCTCGGCGCGGATGCAGGAGACCGCTTGATCCAGCAGCCGGCCTTCCACGCCTCGTTCCGCCGCCAGCCGTTTCGCCCAGCGCACGTCTCGCGCAGTCAGCGTGCCCGCTTCGGCACGGAGCAGGATGCGGGCGCCGATGCGGGCCTTCACCCAGTAGAGGTCTCGCAACATGTCGCGAGGACTTTATTCCCTCACGGCTGGTTTGCCAGCCTCAAGTCGGGCGAGCCACGGGCCGCCATTACCAACGCAGTGAACTGAATTTTCAAAATGGCTAACAACATGCAATCCAACTGGCCCGGCGTCATTCGCCGCTATGCTGAATACCTGCCCGTCACGGCGGAGACGCCCGTCATCACGTTGAACGAGGGCAACACCCCGCTCATCGAAGTGCCGAATTTTGTCGAAGCCATCGGCGGGAAGTTTTCGCTCTTCCTCAAATACGAAGGGCTGAACCCGACGTGCTCGTTCAAGGATCGCGGCATGACACTCGCCGTGTCGAAGGCCAAGGAGCGCGGTGCGGAAGTCGTCATTTGCGCCAGCACAGGCAACACCTCGGCCTCCGCAGCGGCTTACGCGGCGCGCGCGAAGATGAAGTGCGTGGTGCTGCTGCCGCACGGGAACATCGCCCTGGGCAAACTTGGGCAGGCCCTGATGTATGGCGCGACGACGATTTCGATTGAAGGCAATTTTGATGTGGCCCTGCGCATTGTGCGTGAACTCGGTGAGACGGGAAAAGTGGAAGTCGTGAACAGCATCAACCCCTTCCGCATCGAGGGCCAGAAGACTGCGGCCTTTGAAATTTGCGACGCGCTGGGCGACGCGCCCGACTTTCATTTTCTCCCCGTGGGCAACGCGGGAAACATCACCGCCTACTGGAAGGGCTACAAAGAATATCACGCGGCGGAGAAGGCCGACACGTTGCCGCGCATGTTTGGTTTTCAGGCGGCGGGCGCCGCACCGATCGTGGATGGTCATGCTGTTGCCGACCCGCAGACCATTGCGACCGCGATCCGCATCGGCAATCCCGCGAGCTGGCAGGGCGCGAGCAATGCGATTCAGGAATCCACCGGCCACATCGACAAGGTGACGGATGAGGAAATTTTGGCCGCCTACAAACTCATCGCGCGTTGCGAAGGCATTTTCGTGGAACCTGCGTGCGCTGCGCCGCTGGCCGGACTGATCAAGTGCGTGCAGGCCGGGATGATTCCCGAAGGCAGCCTCATCACCGCCACGATGACGGGTCACGGTTTGAAAGACCCGGACACGGCCATCAAAACCGCCGGCTTCGCACCGACCGTGGTGCCGGCGACGAAAGAGGCGGTGATGAAGGTGATGGGGTTGTAACCGGTTGACGGTCTCTAAGTTTCCCGCCGCCAAGGTAGGCGCGGTGTCCTCACTGCGCCGTGCTGGAATCGGAGAGACGGTTAATAACTCTCGCACACTCCGGTGCGCTGAGGACAGCGCGCCCTACCATCGTCGTCGAGCCATTCCGCAGCTCACTTCTTGAACAGATCCTTCACCGTATCCTTGGCGTTGTTGATCGTCTCGGCGGCCTGGCCCGTCGCGCCGGGCGCATGCTCGGCCACGGCCTTGGTCGTGGCTTCGAGCACCAGCGTCATGACGCGCTGGCCGAGTTCCGCGCCGGTGATCCCTTCCGGGCCTTGGCCGAGATTCATCAGCTTGAGTTCCGGCAACGGCACGGTGTAAGGCCCTACGATGGGGACGATGGCGTGAACTTTCGCGCCGGTGATGATGAATTCATCGACCTGCAACTTCTTCTGCGCGTTCTCGCTCGGGGTGGCGGGCTTGGACGAAGGGTCAGACGGTTTTTTCTCGCCGCCGAGGTTTTCAAGAATTTTTTCTAGGTTGCTGCCGGTGAGGCTGTTCTTTTCAAAAGTGAGCTCGGGCGACTCCACCTTGATCGAGCGAATCACCACCTTGTCGCTGAGCAAGGACCTGGGCACGAGCGAGACGGACACGGTACCGACCTTGATAGCCTCGGGTGACTTGTAGCCCTCGGGATTGCCGATGACAAAGCCCTTCAAAACGCCGCTGCCGCCGAGCACAGAGATGGCGGCGCTGTCCAGCGTGACCGGCACCTTGGCGACGGAGGGGCCGACGCGTTCCACGCCGGACTTGACGATGTTGCCAAGGTAGAACAGGCCGACGACGAGAAGCACGACGACGAGGAGGACCAGCACGACCGCGATGCGAATGAGTTTTTTCATGCGGGGCGAGGCTAAGCGGAAGCGGGGCGTAAGTGAAAGCCGGGAATTGTGCCGGGACTGGAGCGCCGATTTCCAATTCGGCGCGGCCCCACCGATCACGCTCGCGCCGATTTGGAAATCGGCGCTCCAGTCCTAGGCGAAGCGAGCGCCCGCGCGCAGCGGGTGGCCGGCGAGGAATGGTGCGGCGCCCAGGCGCTTGCCGCCTTCGCGTTGAAGTTCGAGCAGACGCAAGGCGCCTTCACCGCACGCCACGGTCAGGCCGTCGCGATTTGCGGAAAGGATTTCCCCGGGTGTGCCCTGGGCATCAGCCACCATTTCCGCGCGCCAGATTTTCAACAGCAGGGGCAGACCATCCGTTTGCAGAAACGAAAACGTCCCCGGCCACGGCGTCAGGCCGCGGACGCGGTTCCAGAGCACGCGCGCCGGTTGTGACCAGTCGAGGCGTCCGTCTTCCTTTTTGATTTTCCGCGCGTAGCTCGAACCTTCCGCCGGCTGTGGTTGTGGAATGATTTTGCCCGCGACGTAGTCAGGAATGGTCCGCACCAACAGCGCGCCGCCGTGTTGCGCGAGGCGGTCGTGGAGCGTTTGTGAATTGTCCTCCGCGGTGATGGCCGTGCGCGCTTCGCTGACGATGGCTCCGGTGTCGAGCCCGGCGTCCATCTTCATGATGGTCACGCCGGTCTCGGCGTCGCCGTTCAGGATGGCCCACTGGATCGGCGCGGCTCCGCGATACTTGGGCAGCAGCGAAGTGTGGACATTCAGGCAGCCGTGGCGCGGCACGTCGAGCAAGGCTTGCGGAAGAATTTGTCCGTACGCTGCAACGACGATGAGGTCAGGCGCGAGCGCACGCACTTGCTCAATGAAAGATTCCTCACGCGCGCGCTGCGGTTGCAGCACCGGGAGATTTTTCCGCAACGCCAGTTCCTTCACGGCGGACGGTTGCAGTTTCAGATCGCGGCCCTTGGGCTGATCGGGCTGCGTGACGACGGCGGATATGTTCCACGCGGGTTCGGCGATCAAGGCTTCGAGCACCGTGGCCGCAAGGGGCGGCGTGCCCATGAAAATCAGCGAGCGGAGCGGCTCCTGGCTCATCACTTCGTCACGCCCATCGTCGCGATGGTGTCGAGGACGGTGCGCAGGACGTTGAGCGGCCTTTGCGTCGAGTCCACATGATGCACCAGCTTCGGGCCGTAGAAATCGAGCACCGGCTTCGTCTCGAGTTCATACGTTTCCAGGCGCTGACGGATGATGTCGAGGTTCGCGTCGTCGAGGCGGTTCTCGCGGAGCGCGCGGCGTTGCAGGCGCTCGACCATTTTATCCATGTCCACGCAGGCGAGGTGAAACACCGCGCGCACGTCGAGCGTGTCCTTGAGAATCTCCGCCTGGCGCGGGTTCCTCGGAATGCCGTCGAGCACCATGATGTCGTGGTCGGGATCGAACGTGCGATTGATCCGGCTGGCCTCGATGTTGCGCCGCCAGAGATCAATCGTCGGCTCATCCGGCACGAGCTGCCCCCTGCTGGAATACTCAATGAAGGTGCGCCCGAGCGGATCGGTGATGCGGAGGTTGCGGAAGGCGTCGCCGCACGCGAAGTGGAACAGGCCGGGAATGGTGCCGAGGATTTTGCCCTGCGTGCCTTTGCCCGAACCGGGCGCTCCGAACAATAGAACCGTGCGATATTTCATGCGCTTTGTTTTCCGGGCGCGCATCGCGCCCTCCGGCTCTCGACACTCGCCCCTCGTCTCTCGACTGTCAGGTGTCCTTGTGCTTGACCGTCACCTCGTAAATTTCGCTGAAAGGAATCATCACGTCCTCCGTCGCGATGCCTTTGCGCACCTGGAGAAAAACTTCGTTCGGCTCCACCTTGCTCAAGCGCTGGCCGGTGTATTCGCCGCGCGCGGATTTGATGTGGATGACTTTGTCCTTCTCGGCCTCGCCGGGCACGACTTTCAAGAAGCCGGCGAACTTGGTCTCGAAGAAACGGCGGTTGAACGTGGTCTGGCCGCGCGCGTACACCACGGCCTGCGGCAGCACCGGCTGCGCGGGCTGCTCCTCGACCGGCGCGGCTTCTTCCACCACGGGCGCTTCCTCGACCAAGGCGGCTTCCTCCACCGGCGCTTCGTAGGCTTTCTGCCGGTGCGTCGGCATGGCGAGAAACAACGCCGGGCCGAGAAGCGGCAGTATCGCCGCCACCGCCGCCGTCATCATCGGCGGGCGCTGGCGGTAAATACCGATTTCAAACCCCGCGTAAATGTTCGCCGCATACACGAGGAGCAAAAGTGTGATCATGATCGGCGACGCGAAAAGGCTGCCGCCCTGCGGCCGGTCGAGACGCGGCGGGATCACGATGCGCGGCCGGCGGTCAGCGGACGAACTGACGGAGTCCACCGGCGGATCGAGGAAGACGTTGGCGTAAAACGCGGCCTGCCGGTCGCGATGCCCGGCGAGTTCGCGCAAGGTCTTCTGCGACAGTTTTGCCCACGGCACGTTGGTATAGACCGGATTGTCCACGCTGCCTTCGAGCGCGACCTGAATGTGCTGATCTTTGAACGAGACGAGCCGTCCGCTGATCTTGCCGCCATTCTCCAACTCCAAGATCGTGGATGGCATCTGCGCGCACAACGGCCACGCCGCAAGCACCAGCCAGCAAACTACGCATCGGAACAACATGATGGGTGTGGATTAACAAAGCACTTTCGGCAACGGAAGGAAAAATCCCGGTCCCCGCAGACCGGGTGCATCTTGGCGCTGTTGCTTGATAGTGGGACAGCCGCCCCCGGCTGTCACTAGTCTCGCGGGCGCCCCCGCCCGCAGAACTACAGGCGGGGGCGCCTGTGAGACTCCTGACCGGCGGAGGCGCCGGTCCCACTATCAAGCAACAGTGCCAAGTTGCATCCTCGCAGACCCAGTTCCTCCGCGAGTTCCTCGACGTTCCAGTTCCCCCGACGCGCGCCCAGTCGGTCGGCCGCCGCGCCGTGCTCGAAGACGGCGTGGCGCAGCGTGGAGAGCGGATCACTCTGCATCATCGGTTGCGCGAGCCAGCCGGTAATGTAGCCCGCGAGCAAATCGCCGGTGCCGCCCTGGGCCAGGCCGTTGTTGCCGGAACTGTTCACGAACACTTCGCCGGTGCTCCTGCCGATCAAAGTATGGCGTCCCTTCAACACCACCCAGCAGCCGCCGTATTTTTCCGAGAGCGCGCGCAGCGAGCCGAGGCGGTCACGCTGAATGTCGTCCGTTGAGTTGTTCAGGAGCCGCGCCGCCTCGCCCGGATGCGGCGTGATGACACGGCCCGCGCCCGTTGGTGTCGCACCGTCCGGCAGCCAGTCCAGCGCGCTGGCGTCGGCGATGACGGGGCGCGGATGGTTTGACCAAACATGGCAGAACCATTCGCGCACCGAAGGCGGCAACATTTCCGCCGCGAGTCCGGGACCGAAAAGAAACGCGGTGAACCTTTCGGCGGAACGTCCGCGCGCGTTCTCCGTCCACGGGCTGACCATCACTGCCTGCAACTGCGAGGCTACGGGCCCATAAACTTCCGGCGTCGTGAACAGCGTGATGAGTCCGGGCCGCGCCCGTTGTGCACCGCGCGCCGCCAGCACCGCCGCGCCGTGATAACCGAGACTGCCCGCGATGATGGCCGCGTGGCCGAAAGTTCCTTTGTGTCCCGCCGCGGGACGCGGCGGTGGAAAATCCGCGAAGTCATTCGCGGTCGTCCATTGCACGTCGCTCTGGGCAGGACAGGGAATCAGCCCGACATCGTCCGCGACCTCCAGCCGTCCGACGTAAATGGCCGCGCGCTCAGCAAGCAGTCCACGCTTCGGCACGCCGATGGTCAGGGTGAGCGCGGCTTGCACCGCGACGGGCTGAGGCTCGCCGGTGTCCGCATCCAGCCCCGACGGCACATCCACCGCGAGCACGCGTGCGCCAGACAGATTCAACGCGGAAATCAATTCCACCCACGCGCCGGTCAGCGGACGGTTCAAGCCGATGCCGAACAATCCATCCACGACAAGGCTGTGGCGGGATTTCAACTCGCGGATGATTTCCGGCAACGCCGTTTCAGGCGCCACAACTTCAATCAACTTCACCGCGCGCCCGCCGAGATGCGGCAGCATCGCGCGCACGTCATCGCCGTTGTGGCCGCGACCGGCGAGCAGCAGGAGGGAGTCGCCCGGCTTCGTGAGGGCGAGTGCGCGCCTCGCCAATGCTTCGCCAACGCGCGCGATGACGGCGGCAGCCGTTGGCCCCGCGGCCCACGTCGCGCGTTCCCACGCGCGCATCTGCTCCACAGAAATAACCGGCAAAGACATGGCTGGAGTAAAACAAATCGGCGACGCGGCAGAAGCGTTTTATAGCAGGCAGGTTCGCACAAATAATTTAACCACGGATTTCACGGATGACACGGATGGGAGCCCAGCCATCCGTGGAATCCGTGAAATCCGTGGTTAAAAAACTTCTCCTACAGCGTGTTCAACACATCCACCAACTGCCGCAGCCGCCCGTAGTGCCGGCGGTCAAAGTCGAAGCAGATGCGCGGCAGGTGCAGGTATTGATCATCCTCGCGCTCCTCGATGTACGGCTCGCACACGCAGATTTTTTCACCCACCATGATGTCAGCGAAATCTTCATTCAGCGCCTGGATGGCGGACTCCGACGGCACGTGCTGCAAACGGATCACCAGCTTGTCATGCACGAAGCGCATCGAGTGATAGTTGCGGTAGAACTTCGTGATGACTTTCACCGCGTGGTCCACGTCGTCGGTGCATTCGTACAGGCGCAGGTCATCCACCGAGATCAGTTTGTTCCGCAACAAATGCTCGCGAATCGTCCGGTCCCAAGTGTGCCAGTAATCCGCGCCCGGCGGGTCGAGCATGATGAGCGGCATCAGCCGGCTCTTGCCCGTCTGCATCAGCGTCAGCGCCTCGAAGCCCTCGTCCATCGTGCCGAAGCCGCCGGCGAAGAGCACGATGGCGTCCGAGTTCCGCAGGAAGGTGAGCTTGCGCGTGAAGAAGTATTTGAACGTGATGAGCTTCTTGTCCTTTTGAATGATCGGGTTCGCCGTCTGCTCCCACGGCAGGCGGATGTTCGCGCCGAAACTGTTCTCCGGCCCCGCGCCCTCGTGGCCCGCCTGCATGATGCCCGGCCCCGCGCC
>JBBQYK010000171.1:0-10811 GCA_038208765.1 Verrucomicrobiota bacterium | reverse complement strand
ATATTCCTCGAAGCCCAGCGTGACGGTGCGGACGTGGGGGTGAATTTCACTGACGAGCGCGGTGAGGGTGGAGGAGTCCAATCCGGCGGAGAGGAAGATGCCAACGGGAACGTCGGCGATGAGGTGGTGGCGAACGGAATCGCGGAGGGAGTCGCGAAGCAATTCCTGTGCGTTGAGGGTTGAGGGATGAAGGTTGAGATCTGAATCGTCCGGCGAGGCGCCTGACGGAACACGCGAGGCGCGTGTGCTCCCCAGGAGTTCGGGGATGGAGCAGAAGCTCTTTGGTTGATGGTTGAGAGTTGAGAGTTGAGAGATCGTCAGGGTGTGGCCGGCGGGCAGCGCGCGGATGCCGCGGTAAAGGGTGAAGGGATCGGGGATGCTGCCCCAGAGGAAAAAGCCAACATGGCCGGCGGGTTCTGGTGCGGTATCTATGTGCCGGCTCTGGAGCAAGGCCTTGACTTGGGAGGCCACGCGGATGGTGCGGCCATCGTCGGCGTAGTAGAGCGGCTTGATGCCGAAGGGGTCGCGGGCGCAGAAGAGGCTGCGGCGGGTGGCATCCCAGATGGCGAAGGCGAACATGCCGCGCAGGTCATGCACCATGTCCGCGCCCTTCTGGGCGTAGAGATGGAGGAGCACCTCGGTATCGCTGCCGGAATGGAACGAATAGCCAAGAGCCGAGAGTGAAGTGCGAAGGGCTTGGTAATTGTAAATTTCGCCGTTGAAGGTAATGCAGAGCGTGCGTTGTGAATTCCACATGGGCTGCGCGCCGGCTTCCGAGAGATCGATAATCGAGAGGCGGCGATGAGCCAATCCCACACGACCGTCTGGAGAAATCCATTCCCCTGCCCCGTCCGGGCCGCGCGCGGTCATGCGGTCCCGAATGGCGACGAGTTCGTCGGGATCGACGCCGGGGGCGTCGGGGCTATAGGCGAAAATGGCGGCTAGACCACACATGTTCTAAAAAGCTGAAAAGCTGAAAAGCTGAAAGGCTGAAATGGGGACTAGGGGATGGGGAGGGCCGCGGCGCTGGCGGCGTGGATTTCCTCGAAGATGGTGTCGAGGGTCTTGGTGAGGTCCCAGCCGGGGTAATGGGATTTCATCTTCGTCAGGTCGGAGATGTAACAGATGTGATCGCCTTCCCGGTTCTTGTCCACGTATTCGAACTGCATCTTGTGGCCGCTCAAAGCCGCGATGCGGTCGAACGCTTCCAGGATGCTGACACTGTTGGGCCGTCCGCCGCCAATGTTGTAAACCTCGCCGCAGCGCGGCTTCTCGGTGAAGGCATGGATGAAGCGGGCGACATCGTAGGAATGGATGTTGTCGCGGACCTGCTTGCCCTGGTAGCCGAACACTTTGTAGGTGCGGCCTTCAATGTTGCACTTCACGAGATAACTCAAGAAGCCATGCAACTCGACGCCGCTGTGGTTCGGGCCGGTGAGGCAACCGCCGCGCAGGCAACAGGTCTTCATCCCGAAATAACGTCCGTATTCCTGCACCATCACATCGGCCGCGACCTTGGACGCGCCGAAAAGGCTGTGCTTGCTTTGGTCAATCGAGAACGTCTCCGCAATGCCCTCGGCATACGCCGGGTCGTCATAGTCCCATCGCGTGGCCAGTTCCTTGAGGCGGATTCGGTTTGGCCCATCGCCATACACCTTGTTGGTGCTCATGTGGGCAAACACCGCGTTCGGCGCGTGCAGGCGGGTGGCTTCGAGCAGATTCAGGGTGCCAACGGCGTTGGTATCGAAATCATCGAACGGGCGCGACGCGGCGAGGTCGTGACTCGGCTGGGCGGCGGTGTGAACAATGACATCGGGCCGGAGTGTTTCGAGCAACAGCAACACGTCGGCGCGGTTCCGAATATCGAGTTCGTGATGTTGGAAATGGCGGTGGGTGGCGAGCAAACGACGCTGGTTCCATCGGGTGTCTCCGCCCGGCCCGAAGAAATCCGCCCGCATGTTGTTGTCCACGCCATGCACTTGCCAGCCGAGCTGGCAGAAGTAGGCGACCACTTCAGAGCCGATCAGGCCGGAGGAACCAGTGACGAGGAGGGTCATTGAAAAAGCTGAAAACCTGAAATACTGAAAAGTCGAAGCTGGAATGGGCCGGGCGAGTCGCCCGCCAAGACAGGCGAGTCGCCTGTGCTACCCGTTCTGAAAAAGTTGAAACGCGGAAAGCTGAATGGCTAAAAGCCTGAAGTGGGGCGCGCAACGGTGGTAGGCCGATTCAGATTCATAGAATCCAGGTTTCCGAATTTAGGGAGCAAGAGGGCATCTTTTGGATTGGCCCGGGCAGATCCCAGGAATCGCGATCCCAAAGGAGGGAAGGGCGATGCCCGGTTTTGGGCGGACGATTCTGTCTCTTGGAACCTGAGTTCCGACCTTTAGGAACGTGCTCCAAAAGCTTTCCCGAGAAAAAATTATCGGTCCGCATTGAGCTGAAATTGTGGGGGTTAGGAGCATCGGAAAAACTATTTTCAAAAACTTCTTCAGGAATTTTTACCGCTTCCGATGGAGAAAATACAGCCGGTTAACATCAACATAAAAATCCGGCGTCGGTAGAAACCAGTTATGGAAACACACCACAACCAAAGGAGCGCATCGCTATGAAAGCTCCGAAACAAACGGAAAAGAAGCTCAGAGACTTCCTCAAGGCGTGGAAGGATCTGGCGGCGGCAAAAACCATCGGCGACCTGACGCTGGTCCAAGCCGAGGAGTCGCTGAAGCCCTCCTTTGATGCGAGAAACGAAATCACCGCCGGTGAAAACCTGCTGCTCAGCCGCATCAATAGCCGCGAAACTGCGGACAAGGCGAGCCTGAAGCTGGTGAAGCGGCTGATCAATGCCATCAAGGCGGACACTGAGCTGGGTGAAGACAGCGACCTTTATGAGGCCGTGGGTTACATCCGGGCCAGTGAACGTCGCACGGGAAAACGCCGCAGCAAAGTAGTGGAACTGAAAAAGGCGGCCTAGTGGGCAGCACAACCATCTCGCGCCACTGCTAGCGTGGCGCGGGATATTTTTTTGAAAGGTTGGAAGCACCAAGGGCGGGGACGGAGGAAAAAGTTGAAAACGGAAAGCAGCCCGTTGACGGTGCGACGGTGCGACGGTGCGACGTCAGTGGATGCAAAAGGATTGGTAGTTGTTGATCGTCGAGCCCAACAGACGACCAACCAGCCCGGCTTGCTCGTTGAGTTTCTTCAACTCAAGATCGTTCAGGTAGCCGCAGGCACTGGCAGAACCGAGCCAGTGAAATGTTTCCTGCAATTCGCCATCGGCATCCGTGAGCTTACTCAAAAAATGAGCCGGGTACCGGCGTTTCGCCCAAGCTTCTGCCAGGTTCGCTCCGATGGAGCGTGAGCTGCGGCGAATCTGGTCGGTAAGCGAGTAGCGCTCTTCGACCGGAAATGTTTTGGAGGCGACGAACACCTCTTGCTGAAAGCGGAAAGATTCCTGATACACTTCCAAATCACGGAAACTCTGGGCCAGTTTGCTCATGTGATCTTCTCGTTCGTTTGGTAGGCCACCTACCGGCGCACCGTCCACTGTCCACCGCCTACAGTGATTTACCGGCTTTTGTCGTCACGAACGGTCCGAGACAAAGAACATCCATGTCGGTGCGTTGGAAGCAGGCGACGGCTTGGGTGGGGGTGTCCACGACGGGCTCGTTTTCGTTGAAGCTGGTGTTGAGCACGACGTGAACGCCGCTCCGTTCGGCAAACTTGGAGATGAGGTCGTGGTAAAGGGCGTTCTGTGAATGTTTGACGGTGTGGAGGCGGCCGGTGGCGTCCTCATGGCAGACGGCGGCGAGGGCGGCGCGTTTCTCAGGCCGGATCTTGCAGACGTGCATCATGAAGGGGCTTTCGACGGTCTGCTCAAAGTACTCGCCGGTTTTTTCGGCGAGGATGCTCGGGGCGAAGGGGCGGAAGGCTTCGCGGCGTTTGATCTTGGCGTTGATGAGTTCCTTCATGCCGGGCGCGCCGGGGTGGGCGAGAATGGAGCGGTTGCCGAGGGCGCGCGGACCCCACTCGCTGCGGCCTTGATACCAGCCGGTGACGTGGCCGGCATTGAGGTGCCCGGCGGCGCGGTCGAGGAGCGGGGCACGGTCAAAGCGGGTGAAGCTAAGACCGGCCTGGCGCAAGGCATCTTCTTGAGCGGACTCGGGGTGTTCGGGGCCCCAGTAGGCGTGATCGATGGCGTCCACGCGCGGGTTGTTCAGCAGATGGTGCCAAACATACTGCGCAGCGCCGATGGCGGTGCCGTCATCGGAGGCGGCGCATTGGATGTAGGATCGTTTGAATGGGGTTTCGCGCAGGATGCGGCTGTTGCAGACGCCGTTGAGGGCGCAGCCGCCGGCGGTGACGAGGTTCTCGACGGGAACTTGCTGGTGGAGCCAGCCGAGGCAGGCGAGGACGACTTCCTCGAAGTGGGCCTGGCAGGAGGCGGCGATGTCCATTTCGCGCTGGCTAATCTCGGCGGTGCGGAGGCGGGGTTCACCGAGGCGTTTCGCCAGCGCAGGAGAATAGAGGGGCGGCAGGGTGATCTCGCCGGTGGCGGGGTCGGTGCATTCCTCGAGGTTTTTGCCGAGGGGCCGGAAGTAGTCGCGGTGGAGGCGGAATTGTGAGGAGGAGGACGGTGGACGGTGGACGGTGGACGGTAAGCCGGTGAGCGGTGAGCCGGGGGACGGTGCGACATGCGGCGCGCGGGGAGCGACGCGCCCTACCTCCGGGATGGAGAGGAGTTCGCGCATGAGGTCGAGGTGGCGCGGCTGGCCATACGCGCCCAAGCCCATGACCTTGTATTCCTCGCCAAAGCGGTCGAAGCCAATGAACTGGCAGAGCGCGGTGTAGAAGATGCCGAGCGAATCCGGCATGAAGACGCGATCGAGGACTTCGATGCGGTGGCCCTCGCAACGAGCATACATGGCGGAGGTAAAATCACCGGCGGCATCGTAGCTGAATCCGGCGGCGCGCTCGAAGGCGCTGGAGTAGAAGGAACTGGCCAGGTGGGCGAGGTGATGCTCGACGCGCTGGACTTGGAAACGGCAGTCGGCCAGCGGGACGCCGCAAGCGTCCGCCACGACCTGCTGGAGGCTCTGCATTTTCGAACGCCGTTGAAAATGGGTGAGCACGCCGCGGGCGGATTTGAACGGGGTGCGCAGGACATGGGCGGCCTTGGCGGAGAGGTTGGCGTTGCTGTCGTTGCCAATGGCGACGTAGTCGAGGTCGCGCACCGTGGCCCCAGCCATCTGGAGGACGGACTGGATGGCGCGTCCGGGAAAGCCGGCGACGTGTTTGTGGCGGAGGCCGAGACGCTCCTCGGCCACGGCGGCGACGAGTTTTCCATCCCGCAGCAGGCACGCGGCGGCGTCAGGATGGAAGGCGTTGAGGCCGAGGATTAACATTCGGAAATGCTGACGAAGGAAAAAGCTGAAAGGCTGGCACCTTGAAGAACTGGGCCACGCTACCAGTTGCCGAGGTATTCTAGGGTGTCCCTCATGGCATCAGCGGTTCTGGCATCAGCGATTCGCAACAGGCGTCTCATCTCCTCGCCAATTGCAACGGCTTGTTGATCGCCAATGATGATCCCCGCGTGGTGGCGTCCTTGGCGAATGTATTCGGAATGAAGACGACAAAAGTCGGACGCATTGTAGGTGTAAATGGCACGCCCCTGATCCAAGGCCCAGGCCAGTTGTGCGTCGTCCGAACTTTGCAGCAGCCGCAATTCCCGGCTTGAGGAGACGTCCATTCCACGTTGGCGCAACGCATTCAATAAGGCATGGGAGTCGGCATCTTCATCCAGATGCAACTTCATGGCGCTCAAGTTTAAGTGGAGGGCGGGCGTTCAAGACTGCGGCAAGCCGCGCGCTCGGCTTCGAGGAAATGCTCAATTTCTGCCCGGTGCAGATGGTAAAAAGCGAGGGCCGCGTGGATTTCGGCCGCGCCCAACGAGGGCAATCGTTCGCCAATCTGCTCGATGCTTAAACCCAATTTCCACCAACCGGCCACGCGGTGGACGGCAATGCGATGGCCTTTGATTCGTGGACAGCCGCCGAGGATGTCCGGTGTGCAGACGATCATGGCGCCCAGTTCGGTTGCAGGGAGTTCCACGATGGCATTCATGGTGAGAAAATGGTGGGTTCCGTTCGCCCGGTCAACCGAGTGGGAAAGGAAAAATGCTGAAAAGCTGAACAGTCGAAACTGGAATGTGCCGGGCGAGTCGCCCGCCAGGACCGGCGAGCCGCCTGTGCTACCCATTCTGAAAAATCTGAAAACGGAAAGCTGAAAGGCTGAAAGGGCGTTGGAACAGGCGAGCGCGGGTCTTCATTTCAAGATTTCAGCTTTTCAGTATTTCAGCGTTTAGGACACGCTGCCGCCCTTGGCCGTTTGCCGTGGAGAACAGCAAGACCTGGCACGAAGGCTTGAAGCCGGTTTCATAAGTTTTCCGTGGCGGGGTGCTTGTGTGCGTTCCTGGACGGTGGTCCCGGAACGGAATTGAAGCCCTGACGCCACTCCCGAACGGGAGTTTAGGTGGCTCCCATCCAGCGCGCCGCGACGATGAATCAGGCGACCGTGGAAAGACGAGGAAAAATTTGCGGGCTGAGGATAAATGTGCTTCTCGGCACGGTTCTTAACCGGCGAGGGCGAGGCAAAGCCAAGCGCGGTAGGGCGTGGTCGCTCCGCGCGCGCCGGGCCAGCAGCGGAGGAGGCGTGGGGAACTGGCTCAAGCCTCACACCGGCGCGCGCGGAGCGACGACGCTCTACCAACCCCCGCAGTTGATCAAGAACACTGCCGGGGGCGTGTGGCCCAAGTCGCCAGAGCGGCGGACAGTCATGTCCGCCCAGGGCAAACGCATCTGGGTGGTTGGCTAGATCTGGGTTTTCATTCGTCGGCCCCAATTCGTTGGCCAGCTTTCATTCCAGCAGCGGTGCGGCAAACGAATTGGGGCAGACGAATGGAAATTCTGCGGACATGGCTGTCCGCGACTCCTTTCCATTTGAGCAATACGCCCCCGAGATGCGCCCCGCATCGCGCGCGTTTCATTCTTCGCGCTCGACATCATTCACGGGCGCGCTTTAGAACTCGCCGCATTCCGCGCGCCGCACGAAGCAACGCGCGTCGTCAAACCAACAGAAAAAAATTATGAGTTACGTTCCATTGATCAGTTCGGGAGTGGCGGGTCCACTCGGAGTCCTGCACCTGCCGCGTTTGTGGCTGAAGATGTCGCTCGAAGCGTGCGGCAAGCTCGCCGCCGGCTATCCCGGCTGCGGCAAGGGCTATGACGGCATGACCATCGGCGCGCTCGGCTTGAACGAGGCGGCGGTGCGCAAGTTCATCACCGACAGCAAGCCGACCTATCCGGCCTTCGAGGCGTGGGTGAAGACGCAGCCCGGCGTGAAGCTCGACGCGGCCACGCGCTATAAGCACAACCAGTCCATCCTCGGCTACATCCACGACGACGCCACGCGCAAGGGCATCCTGAGCGCGAGCGGCATCACGGATGAAAGCAGCGTGAACCCCGGCGCGGTGGACTTGAACAACATCGACGACTGGCAGGAATTCCACGCGGCGGTGTTGAAGTAATCGGCTGCGGACATTTTCTCACGACGGCGCTGGTGCGAACCAGCGCCGCTTTTTTTGTGGAGGAACAGGATAAGGTAGGAGCAAGGGATTGAACTTGGCCCCTTCCCCGAACCGGACGGGTGCGGGGGCTTCTCCGGATTGCTGAGGTGTTGCCATCACTGACGCCGGGGTCGTTTTGATTGGTTCGTTGTTTCGGTTCATCGGCCTTCCACTTTCCTAGCGCCCCTTGGCTCCACGGTCGTTACCCGCTTCTGCGCTACTACGGACGCTCTGACTCCCGGCGGGCAGTTCTTCGGGCCACTGAGCCATGGACTCCGTCCTGTCCCGTCGGGTCTCCCTGATTCCTGCGCGCGGACTTCCGGCCATTCCGTCTCCAACCATCGGTGGCGCGACCGGGGACCGCCGGGCTGCCAGCGGGTTTTCCCCCGTCCCGACAGGCTTCGTTTTTCCCAGCAGACTCGCCCGCGTTCACCGACCGAAGCGAGTTCACCTTGTCTCGGTGTCTCGAGACCTTGTTACGGACGGGTCGTTCTCTCCCTGTTGCTCTCCACCCCGCCTTGCGGCGACGCAGTTACGGTTCGATACCCCACGACTCGTCGCCGCAGGGAAACGGACTTCCACCGTTCCGTCTGCGCCATCTCAGGCGCACGGGGGCGTCGCTGTCCCGGCTGCCGCTCCCCTGCTCCAGCGGGAGAGGGCCAGGGTGAGGAGGGGAAATTCTCGGGCGTTACTCCGCCTCGCAGCCCGGCGCGCTCGGGACCGCGACGCCCCACCACCTCATCGCAATTCACACCGCCGGCGTTGACGTGGCCCGTTGTTTTTCCGTTTCGGGCAGATAGGTGCCCGTGCCGACCAGCCGTTCAAAAATCGGCGAAGCCATCAGCGTCGTCACCACCGCCATGATGACCAGCACGGCGAACAGTCCTTCTGAAATGATCCCGCGCTGCAAACCGATGTTGATGATGATCAGTTCCATCAGACCGCGCGCGTTCATCAGCGTGCCGATGCCGAGCGCCTCGCGATTCGGAATGCCCGTGGCACGGGCGGCCAGCCAGCAGGCCACGCCTTTGCCCACGACCGCCACCACCAGCACCGCGCCGCACATCAGCCAGAGAAAGCCGGTGTTGAGCAGAGTGATCTTCGTGTTCAACCCCGAGTAGGTGAAGAACAGCGGCAACAACAGCGCCACGGTGAGTGGTTGAATGCGCGCGATCAGATCGCGCGTGATGACGCCGCGCGGCATCGCCGCCCCCATGATGAACGCGCCAAAGACCGCGTGCAGCCCGATGAGGTCCGTGAACCACGCGCCCAGCGCCATCAGCGCCAGCATCATCACCAGGCCCGCTTCGGTGAGCGCGTCCTCCTGCACCAGCCACGTCCGCGCGCGCGCGACCAACGGCCGCACCAGCAACAACGTGAAGGTCACATACGCCGCGCCGCCGCCGATGTTGATCAGCGCGTGACTCCAGTTGTTGTCGAGCGTGGCCAGCACCACCGCGAGCAGGCCCCACGCCGCGGCATCGTTGATGGCTCCCGCGCCCAGCGACACGGTGCCCATCGTGGTGCCGGAAAGTTTCTTGAACTGGATGATGCGCGCCAGCACCGGCAGCGCGGTGATGCACATGGACGCGCCCAGAAAGAGCATGCTGACCGGCAATGAAGTCTGCTGGGGAAAAAGATCGGTGTGATGAAAAAGCAGCCACGCCAAGCCCGCCCCCAGCAGGAGCGGAGCGAGAATGCCGGCGACGGAAACCGCCACTGCGCTCTTCATGCGCTGCTGCACGATGTCCACGCGGAATTCCATGCCGACCACGAACATGTAAAGCGCCAGTCCGAGCTGCGAGGCGGGGTAAAGATAGCTCTGCGTGTCGCGCGCGGTCTGGGTCTGGTCCCAGGCGAACAACCATTGCTGCGCCTCCGGCCAGAACAGTCCGAAGAGCGACGGGCCGAGCACGATTCCGGCGAGCATTTCCGCCACGACCTGCGGCTGGCCAAAGCGTTTCGCGATCACGCCCACCAGCCGGCAAGCCAGCAGGATGACGGCAATCTGGAGCAAGAATTGAACAGCCAGTTGCGGATTGTTCATGAAATGAAGTCGCGCATTTTGAGAGACGATAGGGAGCCGCCACTTTTAACGGAAATAGATTCTCGGTATCCAACTTGTGCCGGTGCGGCATAGGAGCGCGGCCCCCCGCGTGCGCGTGTTGACCAACTGACAAGTTCACACCGCATGGTTGGAACGGGATGCCCGCTCTGCTCGCCTCGTTGCGCTCCAAATCGTGGCTCGACGGAGTCCTGTCCCACCTTGGACTGCGATTCGTCCTCAGTTGCGATACGCCTTGTGGCAGGCGGCACAGGACTGGCCGATTTGTTGGAAGGCGTCGTCCATTTTCACGCGGTCGCCGGGATTCTGTTTCAGCAACGCGCGGAACTCGTCGGCAGTTTTCTCGGCGTCCGCGCGCTTCGCGCGGTACTCCGCCGGGCGCTTCTCGCGGTCATTGAAGCGCGCCATCTCACGGAATTGCTCCCAGAGCAGCGTGGCCTCGTGCGCGGGCGCGATGTCCGGCTGTCCGGGTACGTTCTTCCAGCCCGTCTTTTGCGCGGTCTTGAGCCGGGCGAGGTGTTCATCAATCGTGACCATCACCTCGACGAGCGAGGAGGTCTGCGCGACTTCGGGCCACGACTTCACCGCCGCGAGTTCTGCCGCCGTCGGCGTCTTGAACTCGCGTGCGTTGCGATACAACCCCGGATAATCCGGCGAGGTGCCGGCCCGCTTCAACCATTGCTCCGCAAGGTTCGTGCTCCACCCCGCGACCGCCTCGCACATCACCGCCACCGCCGCCGGGCCGCGATGCAGGCCGTGATGACAGTGGACGTAGATCGGGCCTTCCAAAGTCTGCGCCGCCTTGACCAGTTCCACGACGCGATTGCTCGGAATGCCATCGTAGCCAATCGGCAGATGAATGTATTTCAGCCCGAACTTTTTCGCCGTCTCCACGTCGGGCCTGCCGCCGTCCACGCTGACCATGGTCTTCACGCCGAGTTTCGCGATCTCTGCGAAGCCCGCCTCATTGTCCGGCGAACTGCCGGAGAAAATCTTCGGCGTCGCCCTGAAGACGTTGTGGAGGTGGGTGGAGGGCAGCGCCTGAAACTCGGCGGCGGCCGCCTCGTGAACCACGGCGCACAGCAGCATTCCCAAGATTGTGGAAAACCATCTGCGATTCATGCC
>JBBQYK010000170.1:0-10833 GCA_038208765.1 Verrucomicrobiota bacterium | reverse complement strand
GTAAACTTCAAGGTTCGGCCATTGACCCAACGCGTAGTCGAGGGCTTGGCCCAGCAAGTTTTGCGGGAGGTGCCGTCCGCTGGCTTTGAGGCGCACGAGGGCTTTCTTCAACCGGTCCACGATGGGGCGGCTTTGGTGCCTCCGCACGGCGGCGCGGAGTTGGGGGCCGGCCCGTGGTTGGCGCAGGCGGGCTTCGATTTGGTAGAGGTGTTGGATCTGGCGCAGCAGCCAGGCGGCCGTCCGCGGAGCCTGGGCCAGGGATTCGTGGAACTTCCGCCGCACGTGCGCCCAGCAGCCGGCCAGTTGCAGGTCGGAACGGGCGCGGGCAAAGGCGGGATAGGCGGCGTAGCCATCACATTGCACGGTGCCGGTGAAGTCCACGGGCAAAATGTTGGCCAGACAGGCGGCGGCCCGGCTGGTTTCCCAGCGGTAGAACACGTCACCGCCGGGCCGGTGCGCGGTCCAGAAGTAGCCTTGTTTGGTCTGGCCGTGGCCCGGGGCCAGATATTCGATCGGGGTTTCATCCACCTGCACGTAGCCGCCCCCGAGCACGCCGGTGCGGATGTGTTCGTAGATGGGGCGCAGCCAGTCGGCGGCCAGTTCCATCCAGCGGGTCATGGTCTGGCGCGGGAGATGCACTTGATGGCGGCGGGCGAAGATTTGTTCCTGCCGGTAGAGCGGAAGATGGTCGCAGTATTTGCTCACCACAATCTGCGCGAGCAAGCCCGGCGCGGCTAGACTGCGTTCCTGCAAACACGCGGGCAATGGGGCTATCATCGGAGCGGTGTCGGGCTGGGTCCGAGAGACGTATTTGCGGCGGATGGTGCGCCGGCACAGGAAGCGGCCCGGTTCGTAATCGAGTTGCTCGCTCACTTCCTGACCGATGCAGCGCCACTGTTCCGGCTGCGCCTGGACCGGCTCGGGATCGAGCACCTCTTCGACCACGGGCAAGTGTTCGGGCAGACGCGGGGCGCGTTCTTTTTTAGAACGCGCGGCTCGCGGCTCCGTCAGGCTCGGCGTTGGGTTGACGACCGGAGCCAGGTCGGCCACCGGCAGGTGCAGCAACTCGAGTTGCGCGGGATCGAGCCGTTCGCTGCTGGCCCCGAAGACGCGCCGCACCAGCGCCTCGACCTTTTGCCGCAAGAGCGCGTTCTCCTGCCGGGACGCGGCCAGCGCCGTGCGCAAGGTGCCCACGAGTTCCCGCAGGGCGGTCAGTTCGGGTTGGCTCGCATCGTCAGGCATCGTCGTGCGGGATCGGATCGCGGCGGGATGCGTTTTATTCAAAACGCCGGCGCACTTTTTTGGAAAACTTTTTCCACCGCCTGTCAGGCCGGCGCGCGCTCATACCACGGACGGAGTTTGGCCCCGCGCAACTCGACCCCATCGGTGAGCAAGGCCAGCGCCTCCGGGGTCAGGCGCAGTTTGGTGCTTTGTGGTTCCGCACTGCGCGGCCACGAGAACGTGCCTTGCTCCAGCCGCTTGGTGCAGACCCACAAGCCCGTCCCATCCCAGCAGAGTATTTTGAGGCGCGACCGCCGCCGGTTAGTGAAAACGAAAAGCGCACCCTGACGTGGATCTTCTCCGAGCCGCTCCGTGACCAGTGCGTGCAGCCCGTTGAACCCCTTGCGCATGTCGCACGGCTCCAGGGCCACGAACACTTTCAAGCTGCCGGCGAAACTCAACATGCCGGAGCCGCCTTCTCCCAGGCCCGCAACAAGGCCGCGACCAGCGCCGCCTGGCCCGCGTGTTGCACTTCCACCCACGCCCCGGAAGACAACCGCACTCGCACCCCCTCGGAGCCAGCGTCCTGGCCCGCCTGTTCGACCACCGCTTCGAGCCAGCGCGTCGCCGCCACCGGATCCTTCTGCCCAGTGACCGGAGCCGCGCCCCGCTCCTGCCGTCGGCGTTGCAGCCAGCAGGCGAAGGTCGAATACTTGAGACCGGTCAGCTGGGCAAACTTCGCGCCCGACAGGCCGCTGCGCTCGAACTCGTCGAGCAGACTCTCCCGCCGCGCCGCCGACGTGAACACACGGCCCCGCGTGTCGCTCTTGAGGATTACTTCCTTGGACTGCGTAGATGTCATAGCCCCTACGCTACGACGTTTACTAACCGCTCAACCAGTGGTGCTTGGTGGAGCGCTTACAGACCCTCGTCAAACCGCGTCCTTGGTGAACCAGGACGGCGGCACGAGGTGGGCAGGCTGTCGGGATGTTCAGTCAGATGTAGGCGAGCTTTCACTTGGTTCGTAGCCGAGAAGCTGTTCCATGCGCCGAAGCTTTTTTGCAGGCATACGCGCTGCAGTGGTTGGCGCGTACGAGTTCAAACGCTGCCTTGGTTGGAGTGTACATGTTCAATTTCAAATTTCACTGGATTAACTGCCAGCCGAAACTTATTCCGCGTGGCTGCAAGTCTTCCTTTGCAACGATGTCGAGGAACTGCTGTTCGCGCGGTGACGGCGGATACTGCGTTCGCAGTTCGATGTGAACCTCTTTTTGAGCGTAAGCCGGATAGTCGCACGCCAACCGACCATCAAGCGCGTAACCCAAATACGTGTTGAGTTTGTCCTGGAGTTCGGGAAGCAGCGCCCCGGCGTCACCCCATTCTCGCGCCTCCACCATGACCAACATCACCCGATCCTCTCTTGGGTTATACGTCACGAAATCAATCGAACTTGCGTCTTGAACAGCCATAGCGTTTTCAATCCTATCTTCGCTCGATTGTTTGGATGATGAATTGCTGGCCTCTCAACACAGGCGGAGCATTTCTTCCCACAAGCGTTGCTCCCTGAGTCGCCATCAGTTGGTCGCGCAACAGTTGTTGTGCGTTTCTGACCGCATCCCCGGATTTAACTTCAACGGCCAGCATTTGCCCGGACGGGGTTTGCACAAGCCGATCAATGAAGCGGAGGCCGTCTGACGTTCGCGCGCCTACGTGCGCTCCCAAGAGCGTGTTCCCTTCGGCGAGCAACTGCTGCTGAACTCGGGTTTCCGCTGCGAGACCGCACGCACGGTTCATTTGCGGGAGGTTTCTCAAATAGGTCGCATTCTCCATGTTCCTTGCAATCGAACCAAACCCCAGCGTCAGGCCTGCTCCCAACAGTTGCTCATAGGCGAGGACTTTGTAGTCGAGCATGTTCGCTAACACGGACTGTTGTTTGTAAAAGTCCGATGTCGGCGTGTTGCCGTGGCACGACAGGCAGAACGTCGGCGACCAGTTGCCAAACGGATCGGTGTAACCCCTCGCCCCAGGATACGGCGCGTTGCGCACGGGCATTGTGTAGGCCGTGTAGCTGTCGAGGCCGAACGGGTCAACGAAGTTGAGCGGAGAGTTGTAAACGAACTCGTGCAGGTTGATTCCGCCCGCCTCGCCAATCGGATCGACGTTCATCCACCGTTGCAGGTTGGGCTGGTAGAAGCGTCGCCCGTAGTCGTAGAGGCCGGAGACGGCGTGCCATTCTTTGGAGGAGAAACGGTAATGGTTGGCGTCGGCCAGCGGGCCCCACTGGCCGAGTAGATTGCCGAACGAATCGTAAAGGTAGCGGGCTTCGAGGGTTTGGGCTGCGTCCACGAGGGCGGTGACGTTGCCGTTGCCATCGGCGTGGTAGAAGACGCTGCCTTTGCTGTCGGTGCGGGCGAGCAAGCCGCCGATGCCGCCTGCGCCCTGCATGGTGCCGCTCAAGTCCGTGCCCCGCGTGTAGGTGACGAGCACGTTGTTATTGGCATCGCGTTCCTGCAAGACCAACAGGCCGTTATAGACGTAGCGCGTCTCGCCTTGGGTCGTCCAACTGCTGCCGTTCCATGCCGACTCGCGGGTGATGCGCTTCCGGCCCAGGCCGTCATAAACAAACTCCGTCTTCCAAAAGTTCGTGAGCGTGATGCGGGTCAGGCGGTCTTCGTCGTCGTAGGTGAAGCCGCGCGCGCCGTCGCTCAGGAGATTGCCGTTGGTGTCGTATTGGAAGGCCACCGTGTCGGGCAGATACGGTGCGGTGATATTGGTGAACGAGTTGCCGCCATACGTCACGACCGTGGTGAAGGTGTTGGTGCCATTACTCAACGTGAAGCCGGTGGCCGCGAAGGTCTTGTCATTGTAACGCGCGGCGCTCATGCCATTCACGGTCACACCATCTGGTGTCTGCGCGTTGGCTCCGCCAAAGGTCAGCGTTCCGCTGCGCGTGGCGTTGCTCAACTGGTTGCGCGTGTCCGTGGTGAAGGCCAGCACCAAGGCGTTGTTCGTGCGGTGCGTCAGATTCCCGGCTTTGTCGTAGCCGTAGCTGAACTGCTCGTTGAGGCGCGACGTGCCGCCGGACTCTTTCGCCGTCGCGAGCTTCAACTGCCCAATCTTGTCGTAACTGTTGGTGACGATGCTCCCGTCCGCGCGCGTCACGCTGGTGCGCCGGTTGGCGGCATCGTAGGTGTAGGCGTGGGCGTTCAACGTGGTGGCCGAGGAATTGAGCAGCCTTGTCGAGAGCATCCGGCCCGCGCCGTCGAAGGTGTTGGTGATGAATGCGCCGCCGGGCAAGGTAAGTTTGCGAATCAAATCGCCCGCGCCGGAATAGTTGTAGCCGAACGCGCCCGCGCCGCTCGTCACGCTGCTCAATCTGCCATCCGCATCGTAGCCATAACTCGCCTGCCACGAGGACAAGCCCAACGCGGTGCGCCGCCGTGCCGTGTAAATGTTCGTCACCACGTCACCGGCCCACGGCCCGTCCTCGCTGCTCAACTGTCCGGCGGGCGTGTAGGTGAACGTGGTCAGGCCGTTCGTGTCGGCCATGCTTTCCAGCCGCCCGTTCGCGTCGTAGGTGAACACCACGGGCACGTCATTCGCGTAGCTGTTCGTCCGCACCCGGCCCACGAGATCGCGGATGAAAGTGGTCGTGCCTTTCTCCGGCGTGGTGCGCGTCTGCACGAAGCCATTGGCATCGTAAGTGAGCCGCAGGATGGACACGCCCGCCGCATTCACCTTGTTGGTCAACCGTCCGAAGCGGTCGGATTGGAAGCGCGTGCGGTTGGTCTTGCCGTCGAACAGGTTGGTCAGACCGGTGAAGTTGTAAGCCAGTTGCGTCAGTTCCAGGTTCGCGTTCGTCACGGTAAGCGGGCGGCCCAACTCGTCGTTGTTATAGCCGGTCACGTTGCCGAGCGCGTCCGTCACCCGGCTCAATCCATCCGCCGCCCACACGAGCGTGTTGGTTGCGCCACCGTCCACGCTTTGCGTGAGCGGGCGGTTCACGTTGTCATACGTCAATCGTGCCACCACGCTGCGTGCATCCGTCACGGCCAGCGGACGGTCGCGCACGTCGAACACGTTGGTTTGCAAAAGGCCGCTCGCGCCCGTGGCACGGGTCAGCAGCCCTTGCAGGTTGTAAAGGTGCGCCACACTGCCCAGGCCGTCGCTGCTCGCCACGAGCTGGTCGAGTGCGTTGAACGTGTTGGTGACGGAGTAGTCGTCCGGGTGCAGGACATTCGTGAGCCGCCCCGCGCGGTCGTAGTTATAGTAGGTGAAGTTCCCGAGTGGATCGCGCAGCGAGTCGAGCGAACCGCACGCGCAATAACTGGCGAGAGACACTTCCTGCGCCGCGTTCGTCACCGCTATGCGGCGCACCAGAGCGTCGGAGCCGAATTCCGTCCAGCGCCCCAGCTTGTCGCGCTGGCCTCCGAGATGCAGCCGGTCGTAGCGGTTGGAAATGTAGCCCTCGGCATCGGACTGACGCGTCAGCCGCTGGAGCTTGTCCCACAGGTTGGTGCTACGCCGCCCGTATTCGTCCTGATGCGTCAGCACCAGGCCATCGGCGTAGGTGAATGAATTGGTGCGGCGGGTTTCCACCTCACGGATGCTGGTGAGATAGCCCGCGCCGTTGTAGTTCAAATCCAGCGTGAGGCCGGAGGGATACTCCACGCCGGTCAGGCGTCGGGAAAGGTTGTTGTAGGTGTAAGTGGTGATTTGACCGACCTCATTGGTTACCTTGCTAGGAATTGGGCTGAGTTGCCTTCTCTCAAACTCGTATCGTTCACTGCAACTTACTTCCCAACTTCTGTTTGCATCCACAAACAAACCGTAGCGCTGCGAAGTCAGGTCAGCATTGGTGGCCGCTATCAAGAGGTTGGCAAAGACCACTCTGGACGTAGCCGCATATGAATCCGAAGAACTCGAATAACTATAGGCGCCCACCAGAGGCACGGATTCGTTCGTAGCGTACGGGGCGGAAGAGCAGGCTTGGTTGGGGGAACCCACGGGGCTGAACGGGTTGGGAAAAGCCTTGTAATAGAGCAGATACGTGTTGGAGCGATAGACGAAGATATTGGTGCGCGCTCGCGCCACGCCATCAGCCAGGGCGTACGTGGACACGTGGTTCGTCACGAACCCGTCAGAGTTATAGCGCGTCCACTGGTATTCGGTGGCTCCTGACGGCTGCCTTCGGGAAACCAGCCCAGCTTGCTGGCCGCTCCCTTGAAGATACTTCAAAGACTTTCCGGGGTAATCGTAGAAGGTCTTTTGTCCTTCGGTCGTTCCATCCGGTGACGGCTCACGTGTGACCGAAACAAAATCCGAGACGGCCACATTGTTCGCATCGCCCAGCCAATGCTGCATCCGCGCGTTCGTGTAATCGTTGGCGGTCAGGTTGGTGATGACCGTGGTGGACAGCGTTGCGTACTGGCGGGGATTCCAGTGAAACGTGTTGCGGAAGGAAGTGGCCGCATAATTGACACCCGCGGTGTTCGTCCCCGTGTCGAGCGTGGAGGTGGGCGTGCTTTGGGGAACATCAGCCGAGTCAAACGCTGGTCCCATAATGTCCGAGCAATCAAAGCGGTAGGCATATAGATGCTTGCCGCCGCTCGCATCCGTGACCGTTACGGCGCGGTTGATTTTGTTGTGTCCCCCGGTCGGGAAGGGTTCGGTCAGCGGAATCTCAAAATGATCGAACGTGTTCGTGCCATAAGGTGTGACCAGTTTCGTCACGCGGCCCGAACTCCAGGTGAACGTGCTGGTCAGCGACATGGCATCCGTAATCGTGCCAAGGTTGCCGAAAATATCGTAGGTAATGACGGCGGTTTGCGCGAAGGGACTGCTTACCTGTTGCAACCTCTGCGCGCCGTCGTGAGAAAAAGTGGTGATATTGCCGTCGGAGTCCCTCACCGTCGAAAGCCGATATTGGCGGTTTTGGGGATTGCCGGAGCAGCCGGTCGCACAGGCGTAGGTCAGGGTGGTTTCATTCCCCAAAGGATCGATGCGAGATGTCCAAAGCGCCTCACACTCATAAAATCCAGCCGAGGCATTGGTTCGCCAGTAGATGAAGCCGTATCGGTCCACCGTGCCATCGGGGTAAAACACGCGGAAACCGCTGACACTGTCGTTCCAACCCGTCGCCGGCGGCACGGTGGAAGCATCGCCCTTTGGAAAACCCGGCACGATGTATTGCGTCCCGTCTGCCAAGTCTCCGTAAGAAAAACGCAAATAGCTTTTCGAGTCCGCATCATACATCGAGGACTTGGTGTAGCTACGCTCCCCGCCCGTCCCGAGATAGAGCGTGGCCGACCAGTCCGAGAAAGCCGAAGTGGCCGGAGCGGTCGTGGGCATGCCGCGAATGTAGATTCTGGAATACCAGTTGTGCAGCACCCCAGGGCGCGGATAGCCAAAATTGTTCGTGATGGCTTCGCGCTGCTTCACTGTCACGCGAAACGGCACCTGCTCGTCGCGCGACGTGGCGTAGCTCCACGGCTCGTCCGCGAACCACACGTTCATATAAGGCTCGCTCACCCACCACTGCGGCATGCCCTGGCACGGCACGCATTGCTGGTTCGGCGTGGTGGGATCAATCTTGCAGCCTTTGTCTTGCCGGTCGTTGATGCCGTAGGGAAAGCCCCGTCCCCAGACCGCCGCGCAGTCCTGCGTCGTTGCCAGCGACCACGAGCCATGCACTTGATTGGTCGGCACCATGAAATAACCGCTGGCTTCTGCGTTCAGATTGGAAGCGGAAATCCAACGTGGTTCGCCAAACGTGGGGTCAACGACTTTGTAGAAATCTATCGCCGAATCATATTCGAGCAGCGCGCCGTAATGACTTTGCGACCAATGCACCACGGCAGGAACCGGCACCGCTTCGCTATTTGTCCGCTTGACCGCCACCAAGCCCAGCCCGTGCGATGCGTTTAACTCCACCAGCCGCGCCAGCGAGATGCCGATCGTCGTGGACGGTTCTTCAATGAGCGCGGCTATCGTCTCGTCGGGCTGCTCCTGCTGGCGTGCGATGTTCGCCAAGGCGAGGCTACCGCAGCGGAAACTCAAGGCCGGATGGCTGACCATCATCTGATACGCCTCGCGCGCAGTTTCTATCCGCCGCCGGTCGTTGTGTTCCAAAAACTCTCGGGCCTCGGCGGCTTGCAACACGGTGTGGAGTTCGGAAACCCGCCCCAAGCTGGAAAGCAGTTCCGCCTGACTGGCCAGCGCGTAGTTCGCCACCGACTTGGCCGCGTCGTTGGTCATGTCCTTCAAGCGGCACCACGCAAAAGACCAATTGGTCAGCCCCAGCGTCGCCAGGCCGGATTCACGGTAATGCGTCCCTAACACCTTGCGCGCGCCGGGAGCCCAGCCGCAATCCGGGTAGGCCACGGCGAACGCTTCCAAGGCTTCCGTGGAATTCGCCACCGCCGCCACCATCGCGCACTCCGGCTCCGTGGGCGCGGTGTCGCCCGTCCACACCACGGCAGCAATAATCGAATTCGAGTCCTGCGCCTGCGCGGCGGGATGACTTCCAAACGTGAAGCTCCCGAGCAGGAGCGCGAGCAGTGGGCAAGAAAGTTTCATGGTTTTCATGGCGGGAAATTCAGGGGAGATTGGAACCGGGTTTCGGCACCGCCGTGAACAAACCAAAATTGTCCGCAAGAAAGGGATTGGTGCCGCCAAAGTATTCCTGAAGGTTCGTCAGGCCGTCACCATCGGCGTCGCCGCTGGCATCGCTCGCCATTGGGTTCAAACCGTTGAGCCATTCCCAGCCATCTGGCATCAAATCGCCATCCGTGTCCCACAAGTTCGGATTCGTATGCAAAACAAGATCTTCGTAGGCGGTGGTCAAACCGTCCGCGTCTCCATCGTCCATCGTGCCGAGCTGGAAATACCGTTCACACCAATTGGTCAGGCCCCATGAAAAGTTCGTCACGCCACTGTTCGCCCGCACCAGCCACGTCCAGTTCGTCCGCCCGAGCGAGGGCAACGCCAGTGCCACTAAGTTCGTCGTGCCGAACACATCGTAGCTGGCGTTCGTCGTCGCCGTTTGAATCGTGAGTGGGATCCAGGGATTGGTCGTCTGCGCAATGCCGAGCGTGAGGCCGTTGCTGGTATGGAGGTAATCCACCACGAAATTCGTCAGGCTGTCGCAACACAAATTGGTCGCGCCATAATTCGTGCCACCTAAGCCCGGCGGTGACGGACTGGACAGGAGCATCATTCCGCCGCCGCCTTCGCCGAAGGACCATTCCTGGCCCAGGAAACTGACCTGGCTGTCATCAACGAAGTACACATTGTCGTAGGCATAGACCGGGAGTGCGCCGTGATAAGGGTCGAAGGGATATGGCACCGAGGGAATCCGTCCGAGCAGGTAGAACGTGCCGTGCGCGGGCGCTTGCTTCACCAATTGCGGCGGTATTTTTTCCTGAATGAGATCAGCGAGACCTTGGGCCGACGCAGGTCGGGCCGCAGTTCCAGACAGAAGCAGGGCACCGATAAACAAAAGTTTTCCGAATGTATTCACAGTTTGCCTTTCCCCAGTTTGGTGACCGGCCTTCGTTTTCATGAAAAACCAGCGCCGGAGCATACGACGCAGTACGGCGTTCAAGTCAAGAGGCAAGCGGCGCGTAATCGCCCGTGCCCTTTCGCGGAGACCAAGCCACCCAACTGAAGAAACTCGGTGCCAATGTGCGCCGAGAGCGCACGAACAAGGGGCTGACGCAGGAACAACTCGCTGAAAAAATCGACATCAGTCTCCGCAATGTTCAGCGCATCGAGGCGGGCGAGATCAATCCACTGACGACCACCCTGATCCGATTGCGCCACGCGCTGGGCTGTTCAGCCGACAAAATCATGCCGCGCGGTTGATGTCGGCCCGACAGGGGACTCCGCGAATATCACTCGCGCGCGGGCGACGCTTCTTTAAGCTCGCGCCCATGCCTTGGCTCCAAAACTACGATCCGCTCGGCAGCGTCCTGCTTTCCACCCTCGTCGCCGCACTGCCCGTCGTGGTGTTGCTGGGGGCGATTGCGTGGTTTCACATGCGCATTCACTACGCGGCCTTGTTGGGTCTCGCGGTCGCGCTGGCCGTCGCGGTGTTCGCGTATCGGATGCCCGTGACGGCGGCGGCGGCCACGACGGTTTATGGCGCGGCTTACGGGCTGTTCCCGATTGGCTGGATCATTCTCAACCTGATTTTTCTTTACCACCTCACGGTGGAGAAAGGGCTGTTCGCCGTGCTGCGCGGCAATCTCGCTTCCATCGCGCCCGACCCGCGCGTGCAAGTCATCCTCATCGCGTTCTCGTTTGGCGCGTTCTTTGAAGGTGCGGCGGGCTTCGGCACGCCGGTCGCGGTGACGGCAGCGATTTTGATTCAACTGGGTTTCAAGCCGTTGCAAGCCTCCGGCCTCTCGCTCATCGCGAACACCGCGCCCGTCGCGTTCGGCGCGCTCGGCACGCCCATCATCGCGCTGTCCGGCGTGACGGGCATCAGTGAACTCACGCTCTCGGCGATGGTCGGGCGGCAACTGCCGTTCTTCTCCGTGCTCGTGCCGTTCTGGGTGGTGTGGGCGATGGCGGGCTGGCGCGGCATGCTTGGCGTATGGCCGGCGGCGC
>JBBQYK010000169.1:0-10851 GCA_038208765.1 Verrucomicrobiota bacterium | reverse complement strand
GTGCGCGGGTTGTAAATGTTGTCGCCCTTCTTGACCGAGCCGGAATAGACGCGGAAGAACACGAGCTTGCCCGCGTAGGGGTCAGTCCAGAGCTTGAAGGCGAGGGAGCAGAATTTCGCGCGGTCGTCCGACGCCACGGTGACCTTGGTGTCCGTGCCTGGCTCGTGGCCTTCGGCCTGCGGAATGTCAATCGGGCTGGGCAGGTAATCGATGACGGCATCGACGAGCACTTGCACGCCCTTCTTCTTGAACGCAGAACCGCAGAGCACGGGCACGAATTCAATCTTGCAGGTCAGGCGGCGGATGGCGGCCTTGAGCGAGAGAACGTCAATGGGTTTTTCCTCCAAGACCATCTCGGCGATGATGTCGTCCTTGTTGGAGACGGCATCAATGAGTTCGGCGAGCGCGGCCTCGGCACGTTCTTTGTGCTCGGCGGGAATGTCCGTGACTTCGTAGTTCAGGCCTTCGTTCGGCACGTCTCCGGGGCCCCAGACGATGGCCTTCTGGCTGACCACGTCGATCACGCCGAGGAACTGATCCTCCGCGCCGATGTTCAGGAAAATCGGGAAGGCATACGCGTTGAGCTTCTTGCGCATGTCGTTCAGCGCGTTGTCGAAGTTCGCGCCGGTGCGGTCCATCTTGTTGATGAACGCGATGCGCGGAACTTTGTACTTCGTCGCCTGACGCCAGACGGTCTCGGACTGCGGCTGCACGCCGGCCACGCCGCAGAACACGGCGACCGCGCCGTCGAGCACACGCATCGAACGTTCCACTTCCGCCGTGAAGTCCACGTGGCCGGGCGTGTCGATGATGTTGATGCGGTGCGGCATGTTGAGGTACGACTTGTTCAACTGGTCCTCGCCCGGCTTCGTCGCCTTCTGCGTCCAGTAGCAGGTCACGGCGGCGGACGTGATGGTGATGCCGCGCTCCTTTTCCTGCTCCATCCAGTCGGTCACGGTGTTGCCGTCATCGACGTCGCCGATTTTGTGAATCAGGCCGGTGTAAAAGAGAATACGTTCGGTCGTCGTCGTCTTGCCCGCGTCAATGTGCGCGGCGATGCCGATGTTGCGGGTGCGCTCCAGCGTGTACTGCCGGAGGGGTGAATTGATCGGGTTGCCGGTTTCGATGACTGCTTCTGCCATAAATTTAGATAATAAAAGCGCCCCGATGGCTTCCGCTCTCGGGGCGCAGGGTTAAGATGTTCGGCTACCAGCGGAAATGTGCAAACGCCTTGTTCGCCTGCGCCATCTTATGCACTTCATCGCGCTTGCGGATGGCGTTGCCCTGGCCCTGGTAGGCTTCCATGATTTCGGAGGCGAGCGCCTGCTTCATGGGCGTGCCCTTGCGGGCGTCAGCAAAATCAACAATCCAGCGCACGGCCAGCGCGAGCTGACGGTCGGTGGGAATTTCCAGCGGCACCTGATACGTGGCACCGCCGACGCGGCGGGCCTTCGTTTCGATGCGCGGCTTGGCGTTGTCCACGGCGCGCTGGAGAATTTCCAGCGGGCTGGTCTGCGGGTTCTTTTCCGCAATGGTGTCGAACGCACCATAGACGATGCGCTGCGCGATGCTCTTGTTGCCGCCCTGCATGATGGTGTTCACGACGCGGGTAACGAGCGCGCTGTGGTACTTGGCATCTTCGATCAGGGGGCGTTTGGTGGCTTGACGACGGCGAGACATGGTTTCTTAAAAAGTTAAAGGTTGAATCGCAGACGGGATTACGCGGCCTTCTTGGCTTCCTTCGGGCGCTTCACGCCGTACTTCGAGCGGCTCACACGGCGTTTCTCGACGCCAGCGGCGTCGAGGGTGCCACGGACGATGTGGTAACGGACGCCCGGCAAATCCTTCACCTTGCCGCCGCGCACGAGCACGATGGAGTGTTCCTGCAAATTGTGACCTTCGTCCGGGATGTAGGCGATGATCTCGTGGCCGTTGGTGAGCCGGATCTTCGCCACTTTGCGCATCGCGGAGTTAGGCTTCTTGGGCGTGCGCGTCATGACCTGGAGGCAGACGCCACGGCGAAACGGCGCGTTTTCCAACGCGGGCGACTTCGACTTGTAGCGAACTTTCGTGCGCCCTTTCCGAACGAGTTGATTGATTGTCGGCATTGCTAAAAAACAGTGATTAAAAATCCCGCCGCCCGGCAGGCCGGGAAACGGAGCCGGGATATTTAGCAGAGGGCATTTCCCTTGCAACAGGTATTTGTGATTTTTTGGGCCGGGAAAACAGGGCAAATCATTTCCGTGGAAAGTCGGGGCCGGTAATCACTTCACCCTGGTCGCCTCATCCAGCCGCCGGATTTCCTCGGCGTCGGTGATTTGCTTCTCGGGATCGGATGGTTGAGGGGCGGAGGTGCCAAGCGGCGGACGATCAAAGTTAGGACGCCGATGTCCTGAGAAATCATCCAGCCGGCATGAGCCAGCAGTTCGGGCGGCACGGCATGTTTGCGCCGGGGATCGTCATGCACCGACAGCAGGGCGGAAAGCGCGGCGATGTTCCGGCAGCAGGCGGCGGCGCGATCCAGGTCGTTCAAGGCGTCGCCTGGTTTCAGTTTCAACTTTCGAGGGCGGGGAGACTTCATGTTGGCCTTTCCATCGCGCCCGCGATCCATCTCCCCAAAACAAGGGGCGTGACTACTCACGCTCCACATCAGGCACTGGTATGCCTTCCAAGAACGCTTTCGGCACGCCCGAGGCGGGCGTGCTTCCTGCGCCGCATGGAGTCCGTGAAATTACCAGTTTCGATGTGGACAGCGGCTGAAGACGCAAATTTTGGTTTGTTGACTCTACATTGGTTTTTTTCTGACGAGGACGAAGCTCAAACTCCAGCAACCATCCGGCAAGGAAAAACTCCAGGATCATCAGGTCGATGCAAAGCGAAGATGCTTAACCAGCTTCGCGCCATCCATCCACCGGATTTCCTCGAGGGCGATGTCACGGCGGGAAATGGACAAACTTATCCGGCCTCACCGCCTCATTTTGGACGAGGTCATCTGCATCTTCTCCGTAGGCCGTGATGCTGAAATCGTAGTTGCCCTGGTTGCTCACCACTCTCCAAGTCCCATCCGGCGCGGCCAGCACCGTCATGCCCAACGGAGGCGAAGACGTTTGCGGATATTCGCCGAGAACCTCCGAGGACACCAACCGTCCTCGTTGATCCAGACGGCTATAGACAAGCAAGGAACCCGTAATCCCGAAGCGAACGTAACCTGCCACGGCATGTTCAAAAAATCCGATGGCCGGCTGCGGCTCGGAGAAATTATTCCACCTGACCCGCCCGGAGGGGCTCAGCACGGCCTGATAAATTCCATTGTGTGGCGAGAGCAGCAGGAAGCCTCCTTCGCGGGTCGGGGTGATTCTGTCCGCGAAATATCGGTGGTCCCGCCGCGTCCCGAGCCGCCGACCGTTGTTGGCATAGATTACATAGCCGTCATCGCCGGAAACACAGATTGATCTGGGGCCAGCCCGCACGGCCACGTTGTTGGAAAAAATCCCGCGCGGACGGCGTTGCCAGCGGACTCGGCCAGTCACCGCGTCCAGGCAGGCCACGACGTTTGGAAAACCGTCATGGCCGACGCCGCCCACGACAGGGTGTCCGGCTGAACTCAAATCAAACGGCATGGCTGAATAAGCCGTGCCAATGGAAATGAAAGGTGGGCGGGTGAGCCACAATGCATGCCCGGCAATGTCATACTTCGAGACCGAGGCCGGAAAATTCAGCACCGCCGGCTGTTCCAGCCAATCGAAGCCATAGATGAACAGTTCTCCGCTCTCATTAACCTTCAACTTTCTATAGCCCGCTCCGTAGGCCACATTCGGTTCGCTCCTTTCCCAACGCAGCTCGCCGCCAGCCACACACAGGAGCGAAGAGGTGGTTTGGAACTGCCCGTCGTGTTCCGCAAAAGAAACAATGACCGCGCCGTCGGGCCTGATCACCAGCCCATCCACAAACACCCGAAAAGTGGGCCGTCCGGTGAACTCCCACAGCTTCGCGCCGGTGGAATCGTAAGAGGCGACGAACAAGTTTCGACTGGGAGACGTGGAGTAAGTTCCGGCAATCACCGTATTGCCATTGGTGTCCACCGCCGACGCAGCCACGTTAAAACTGTGAGCATCCCGAGTGTCGGTCGAACGAACCCGCCACAGTTCGCGAACCGCAGCTTCGCCGGTGGAAAGGAACAAGCCTCCCGTCAGGACCGCGAGGAAAGTGCGCGACCGCCAGACGGACAGCAGGACGAAGGTGATTTGTTTGAGTGATTGCATGTTCATGGGCGGGTTTTTTCATCCAGCCGCCGGATTTCCTCGGGGTCGGTGATTTGTTTTTCGGGATCGGGTTCAAGCAAGGGTGAGCCAGACGGATTAGTTACGATGGAAATTATCAGCCGAGGCCCGCTGAATTCAAAAGCGATCCTCAAACTTGAGTGCAGACGTCCACCTCGCGTCTTGACGTAAAAATTTCGTTTCCAATTTTCTGTGCCTGGAGTCGTGCTGGCAGGTTGAAAAAGCCATTGCCAGTTCTGCCGGTAGTCAACATCTGGTGCCAAAAACGGATACACGTCCGAAGTTTCGATGATGCCACCATTGGTGGCTTCAAAAATGAACAGACGTTCACCACGCTTGGCTTTTTCCTCATCGGCCACAGTCTGGGTTTTAATCAACAGATCGGCTTTGCCGTCCTCGCCACCTAGTTTTCCAGTCAGCAGATTTACAGCTGTCACTCCATCAATGACCTGCGCCTGTAATCCTTGAAGCACAACAGGCTCTGTTGATCCCCTCTTCCAAAAGTGGAAAATGATCCTGCGTTCGGGATCAAGGTGATCGGTTGACTGCCGTCCGGATTTCCCGGGTCTGAAATCAAAGGAGCCCAGCCCAGGGTCGGTCCACAAATAGCCGTCCCTCTCAAGCTGTAGAACTCGCAACGACACCCCTTGAGTGCCCATCAAATCGAAATTGCCGTCTGCGTCACTGAAAACTTCAATCCTTTCGTCTTGGACGGGACGGCTTGAGCCGACGACGTGACGGCTTAGATTCACCACTAGTTTTGCCCCCGTTACAACGCGCCCGTTTTGATCCATTGCCTTGGCAAAAAACTGAACCGAACCATTCTGACCGCCTGACCAGCGGCGTTCTGCGGCTCTTCTTTCTGCGGCACGGCCAGAAACCGTTTCCCAAGCCCGAGCCGTCAGCGGAGGAGTTTTCTTTTCCGACATGTGGCGTGCCTGTTCTAGTTGAACACGCAAGGACCACACCAATGCTCCCCCTATGACAGTGATTGCGGCACAAATTAAAATGAAATTTCGTCGGACTTTCATGGCACTTGAAAATCCTGCCGCAACTGCTGCCAGTAGCTCCGGCGCCGCATCAAAATGCTGCTAAATTGTGCGCTATGCTCATGTTTCAGCGCCCCATATGAGTAAGGAGGCAAATTCAAATCAACCTCACTGCCCACCTGACCTCGGGTCAGCCCTTCTGCTCCGAGAGCCTCGGAGCGTGACTCGGCCATGTGAGCAAAAATTTCGTACGTGTCTGCTGGGAAATCTAATCGTGTCACACCGGCTGGATTATATGCCAGCCGCCACCAACGTTTAGTGCGCTTGTTGTATTCCCAACCAATGTCTGGCTTGGTGTCTTGGTTGATGGGCCAGCCGCCCAAAGCAAAATCCTGGGAGTTGTGATAGTTGAAAATTCTGGCTCGCTGATTTGCCGCGTTAAAATTGACTGCATTCGTCATCTTTGTGAGATACGGCAGACCGGTCGCGGGATAACTCGCATAGACTTCCGGGGTGTCCGTTGTTGCGTCCGTTTCTACCACGACCGGGTTCACTGCGTCGTAAGCGTGGGCGGGAATCGCCGCCTGGCTTGCGATGTAGGTATGGATCAACGGCAGCGGGCGAGATTGTCCGCGCAGATGCAAAGCCTCGCTGGCGACGACGTTCCCCATGCTGTGAGCCATGAGCCGGACGCGATTCGGGTAAGTTCTGTTTAACTCGGACAGCAACAGGCGTAGGGCTTGAGCCGAATGCCACGCGCGCCGTTCACTCCGATCATAGTTTTGCGGGTCGGCTGGATTGGGAACCGACCAGTTGAAAAAATCCACCACAAATGTCCAATCCGTCGGCCAGCTAAACAAACCGAAGCGACCTTTGTATCCCAACTGCCAGAGTCTTTTGTAGCTCGTGCTAGCGAAGGCACGCCGTTCCCACGGCTGCATCCGCCAGCCGTGCGCGACCAGTATGTAGTCCAAATCTTGCGATGATTGTGGAGTGACGAAAGTCACACTGTCCGTCGCTCTTGTTGCACGGCGGCCCAATAGATCATTCCATTCGTCGGTGTAATTATCCCCGACCGTCCAGTGCTCGTACATGCGGCTGACCGGGAGCAGGTTCAGATGGAACGGACGTGAGACGGCGATGTCCGGGCCGGTGTTGCTGGCGATGGCGAAGACAATCACGCAGCGTCCAGTGCTGAATCCTTCAAATAGGGTGGGCAGGAAAAAGCGGTTGCTGCCGGCGGATTTCCATTCCGAACCGAGCAGCGTCAACGGCGTGCCGTTGGTCAACAAACCATAGGCACCGAGGGCGAGTTGAAAGGTCGCCGTGCTTTCATTAGTGAGGTAGGCGGCTCCACCGTTGGCTTCGGTGGTGCGGAACAATCGCAAGGACGGCGTGCCGGAGAGGTTGGTCAGGTAGATGCGCGTCCGCATGTTCGCGTTGGTCAGCAGATTTCCCGGCAGACCTTCCACGCGGAAATGCAGCCGGGTGAAGTCCTCCAAATCGCGCAATCCATCAATGGTTGCGTTCGAGCGATTGAGAACATTCACGGAAGGATCACGATCCTCCGCCTCATCATCGCTGCCGAAGTCGGAGTCATCATTGATCCAAAAGGTGAACGGTTCGTTGGCCGAAGTACGGTCGGTGCGGTTGCTGGTGTTCACGATCCCGTTGCGGTCCACGTCGGCGGCGATGAGCAGGTCGGGGATGTAGAGGGTGGCCTGGCGGGGCAGGGTCTGGGTGACGAGGGGCTGGTTGGTGGCGAACAAGCCGTTGGGATCGTTCACGAACGGGTAGCGGTTGCTGCCCACCAGAAATTGCGCCGTGTAGTTCGCGGTGTAGTTGAGCGGGGTGGTGTTGGTCACGGCGCTGCTCAGGACGCGGTTGTAAGGATGGGCCAGCAGGCCGACGGGGTAGTTCGTACCACGCAGGAAACGGACGAGAGCATCCACGTTGCCCGCCTGTTCCCAATTCATGGTGGGACTGTAGCGGAGGTAGGAGCCAGCGCGCACGCCGACCTGATGGCAGGTGGCGCAACCCGTCTGGTCGGCCAGCTTGCCGCCGGCACCCAGGAACAGGGTAAGCGGCGCGTAATCATCCGGGTCTTCGGAAGGATACACGGGCGCAGCGTCGGCCACGTCGGGGTTGGTGCCAAGTTGCATTTCATCCACAGCCCCAAGGCCGTCGCGGTCAGCATCAACGTGCGGATCGTCGGGCCGGTCCGGGTCGTTGGTCGTTGGTCGGACGAGTTCCCAGCCGTCGGTCAAACCATCGAAATCAATATCGGTGTCGGGGACGGGGTTGCTGACTTGCGCGTCGCGGATGCGGAAGAACGCCCGTTCGTAGCCTTGGTCCGCAAGGTAGCCGGGGCCGGTGCCCAGCTTGACCACGCCGGTGCGCCAGCCGTTGGTCAGCGGGTTGGCGGGCGCGGTGATGTTCACGGACACGGAGCCGCCGACATTGGCGGCGAAAGAAACGGAACTTCCCAACCCGGTGTAATCCGTGCCGTTTTGCGCGCTGCCATCCGGCGCGTAAGCCGCCACCACGGCGGACGCGCTCGGATGGGGGCGGGTGAAAACCAACGCCCCGGAAGCCGTGGTGCCCTCCAGAATGTTGGTGGCTCCGGCGGAAGCGGTGAGACGGATGACCTGCCCCTGCGGCCGGTAGGTGGCCTGGGGCTGGAACGGATCGCCGTTCAACTGAAGGGTCATCGTGTACGTGGCGTCGGATTGGCCTGCGGAACCAATCCAAGCGGGCGTGAAGTTCACGTACGCCACACTCTGTCGCGCGGCCCACTGCACTTGCGATCCAGAAGCGTGGCCCGAGGCCGTCGCGCCTTGCAGGACGTTCGGCGTAAAAAAGTTAGTCATCGTCCAGCCCAATGCGGCCGCACTCACCGCCGAACCGTAGCGCGTAATTTTGGTGTAGAGCGGACGGTTGTAGCTGGCTCCGTGGACTCCTTGGAACAAGACCTCGGGGTCGTAAGAAACCGGCTCGTTGTCATCCAGGTACACTGTGGCGGTGTTGTTCGCGCCCGACTGATATTCCCCGGAGGAGATCGTCACGATGACGGTTTCCATCGTCTCGGAAATGGCGTCATCAATGGGCGTGACGGTGACATTGGTGCTGGATTTTCCGGGGGCGAAATCCACGAACCCCAGCAGGGCCACGTAATCACGATCACTGTTGTTGCTGCCGACAACGGCGGTGCCGCTCACGCGATAAAACACGCGCAGCGGCGCCGTCGTGGAACCTGTGCGCGTGAAAGTGAACGTGCCCGGATTCAGTCCCGCTTCGCGCGCGTCATCATCCGTGGCGATCACTTGAACCACCGGCAAGGCGATGGTCGAGGAGGCGATGGTGATCGTCGCCGCACCCGCCGCCGGATCCATCTGGTAGCCGGGAACGCTGTTGATCGTGAGCTGCAAAATCCTGTCCGCCACGTTCGTCGTGGGCTTGAGCACCACGTTCAACAAGTTCGTCCGCACGCCCGCTGGGAAAGTCACGGACGACGGGCTGATCGGATTGAAATCCACCCCGCTCACCGCCGTGCTGCCGCTCAGGGTAAAGCCTGCCGTGAGCGCGCCCGCCGCATCACCATCGCGAATGAAGTAGAACGCGGCGGTGTTCGTGCCGTAGGTCGGCGAGGGCTTCCGCACCCACGGCGGAAAGGCGAACACGCGCACTTGCGGCAAGTCGGTGTCGAGCAACGTCACCCGCGCGGGCTGCGAGTCCACGACGCAACAACTCGCGTTCGTCAGCGTCACTTCCACGTAGCGGTCCAGGTCCACCCACACGTTGTCATCCACCGCGCAGATCGTGATCGTGCCGGAACTGGAACCCGACGGAATGGTGAGCGTATTTCCCGAAGGTGTGGTCGTGTATTCGGAAACCGGCAAGGCCGTGCCGCCGAAACGATATTGCACCGTCACGCCGCCCGGCGGCGCGGGCTTGGGCAGATACACCGTGACCTGTCCGCATGAAACGCCTTCCGTTGCCGTGGGTGTGTTCGCATGGACAATCACCGAACTGCGCCGGGCCTGTTCCAGTCCCCACGGCAAACCGTTCGGACCCATCTCATCACCGTCTGCGAGTCCGTCGTTGTCCGTGTCGCGCAGTTGCGGGTTGGTCTTGCTCACCAAAATCTCGAACGCGTCCGGCAATCCGTCCGCATCGCTGTCCAGCATCGTGCCGAGTTTGAACCAGCCCTCGCCCGGCCAAGATTCGTGAGCGTGAGATTCGTCTGTCCGCTCAACGTGCGCGTGAGCCAGAGCCAGTTCGTGAGGTTCAGCCCCGCGACGTTCGTGGTGAGATTGGTCGTCGAGAACATGTCAAACATCTCGAAACTGTCCGGCGTCCGCACCGTGAAGAACGCCTGCCCGTTCGTCACGCCGTTGATTTCCAGCCAGACGTTCGTCTGTTCATAACTGTAAGCGGGCGGGCCGGTGAAAGACGTGCCGACGCCCCCGCCGTTCGTCGGACACGGATCGCAGGGCGCAGGACTGGACATCAGCATCATTCCGCCGCCTTCGCCGCTGAAACCCAACGACTGCTCGCTAAAACTCACCTGCGAGTCGTCCACGAAAAACACGCCGTCATAGGCATACACCGGAAGCGTGCCGAAGTAGGGATCGAACGGGTACGGGGGCGACGGAATGCGCCCGAGCAGAAAAAATGTTCCCATCGCTGGCGCGTTGGCGATCAGTTGCGGCGGGGCTTTTTCTGACAGGACTTGTTGCGCGCCAATTGAGCCAGCGACGAACAAGATGCAGAGAACGCCATAAACGGCGCGAGTGAGGCGTGAGTTTTTCATAACCAAGGTTGAACTGCCGACAGAGGCTTGGTTGCCCCTGCTGCGGCGCACGATAGAACTCCGAAGTTCAACCGCAAGCCTCAAATACACACTTACGTGGGTGGATGCGGTCTGCCGATCCCTGATTCGGTGGCTGCCAAGTGCCATCAAAGCCGCCATACCTAAGAAAACTCGGAGAGGGAATCCGGGCGCGGCGCATGAAATCTGGACTTACCCAGGAGAAACTGGCCGAAAAGGCCGGGCTGCATCACAACTTCATTGGCGAGATAGAGCGCGGCAATCAGGACGTGACCATTGGCTCGCTGCGGAAAATAGCTGCGGCCCTCGGAGTGCGGATTCGTGAACTGGTGAGCGAATTGTGATTTTCCAGGGCGCCAATCCGCAGGTCACGTTTTGGCCGGGCGGATTGGAAACGCTTTTCACAAAGTTTTCTCCTCACGCCTCGCGCCCCATCGCCTGCGCGACAAACTTCCGCATCAGTTCAATTTCCGGCTCGATGATGGTGTGCGGCTTGTCGAACTCGTGCCATTCGAGCGCGAGACCGCCGGCGCGCAGTTGTTCCATCTGCTCTTTTACTTGGTAACAAGGAATGAGCGGGTCCTGCCGTCCGTGCGTGATGAACAATCGCTGCTCTTTCGCGAGCGGCGAGGCCTCGCGCAAAACGGATAGCGGATCGAGCACGTAGCCGCTCAGGCCGATCAGTCCGGCGAAGCGGTGCGGGTAGCGCAGCCCAGCTTCCAGCGTCATCAGGCAGCCTTGCGAAAAGCCG
>JBBQYK010000168.1:0-10961 GCA_038208765.1 Verrucomicrobiota bacterium | reverse complement strand
CGAAGCGTCCATCGACCTGGCCATGCACCTGGTGGCTCAACGGCACCTCGGAGTGCCGCAGACCAGTCGAGATGCCTTTGTCTTGTTGGAATCGGCCGGAATCCTGCAACCCGAAACGGCGCGATTGATGCGGGCCATGGTGGGATTTCGCAACATAGCCGTGCATAGTTACCAGGAGCTTCAGTTAACCATTCTTCAAAGTATTATTGAGGCCCATCTGAGCGACTTTGAGTTGTTCATCTCTGAAGTTTCACACCCGCCTGCCGAGCACTGACTACCCGCTCATTTGTCTTGGGAGTGTCCTGTTTTACCGCGCCAGAGCGCGCAATGCACCGACCACTACTTCTGATTTCTGTCACCAGATTTTCCCCCTGGCCACCGCCCACCGCGTTCCGTCCCGTCCTCCGTTTTCCCAATTTCCAGGGTAGGGCGACGTCACTCCATGCGCGCCAGGCTCCGTTCAAAGTTCAGAGTTCGAAGTTCAAGGTTCAAAGTTTCCCGCCGAAGTCCTCCGTCCTCCGTCCCACGGTCCTCCGTGTTCCATCCGTGTTCCATCCGTGGCTAAAGAATAGTTCCGGCTTAATCCTAACCACGCTCGACCCCATCCGTGTCATCCTTGTCATCCGTGGTTCAAATGGTTTTCCGGTTTTCAGCATTTCAGCTTTCAACTTTCCGTTTCCGGAAGTCCCGTGGTTCGCTTTCCCATTTTCCAAGGTAGGGCGACGTCACTCCGTGCGCGCCGTCCCGCCCATTTCAGCCTTTCAACTTGCCGTTTTCCTACTAGTCTTTCGTCATGAGCACGCTCGCTGACATTGAGGCCGCTGCGCAGAAGCTGACCTGGGAAGAGAAGGGGGCGTTATTTAGATCTCTGGCCGCGCAATTGCATCCGGTTGAGAAGCCGCTGCGTGCGGCCCGGCTCGTTCCCGGCCCTGCTGACACCATGCTGCTGGAAGCTCCGCCCGGTGCCCCTCCCATGACGACCGAGGTGATCAAACTGATGCTTGAGGATTTTCCGTGAGTGGTTGGCTCCTGGACGTGAACTCGCTCCTGGGCTGCGGCTGGAAAAGTCATGCAGACCATGTTCCTTTGCTGAACTGGCTGCTTCAGGTGGAAAACTGGGCTACTTGCCCCATCAGCGAATCCGGCTTTATTCGGATTAGTCAGACGACTGCTTATCGGGCGTCGTTCCAGAGCGCGCAAAAATCGCTGGCGACGCTGCGCGCGCTCAAAGGCCATCGTTTCGTCGTGGATGACATTCATGCCGCACTGCTTCCGCCGCTGACGAGTTACAAAGACACCACCGATGCGCATCTGGTCACGTTGGCGAAACGACATGGCTTGAAGCTGGCCACATTGGACGCCACACTGCTGGCCAAAACGTGGGCGGCAGGAGCAGCCGAAAATCCCCTGTCATCCTTTATCTCCCCATCGTGATCTCGGTTTGGTCCCGTGGTCTTGTGGTCGCATTGTCCTTTCGTCCCGCAGTCCCGCAGTCCCGTGAATCCTAATCCTACTCTTAATCCTAATCACGCTCGACCCCATCCGTGTCATCCGTGTCATCCGTGGTTCAAAACTTCCGCTTACCACTTTCCTTGGCCCGTGAAGTCTGCTCCTTACTTCAGCGGGCAGCTTTCTCCTTTCAGCGTTTTAGAAACATCCGTGTCATCCGTGTCATCCGTGGTTAAAAATTTCCGCTTACCACTTTCTGCTTTCTGCTTTTGAAACTTCAGCATTTCAGCATCTCCGCTTTTCTCCTCTTGCTGGCCGTGGCCAATCCACCGATGGCCAAGGCGGACGACTACGTGTTCTGGTCCACCGCGCCGGCGTTCCTTCATCCCGGGATGCAGATCTTCTTTGAGACGCAGGTTTATGACGTGACGAATGATTTCCAGGATCTCAAATACGAACTGCTCTCCAGCCCGACCAATGTTTCCGCTTCCGTCGGCTGGGATCGAGGAGCGACTCTGGTCATGGACTGGCGGGTGGACGCCGTTCTATTGGGCACGACGGCGGAATTTGTCATTCGAACCACGGCCATGGAGGACGCCTCCTTCGCAGTGACCAATGTGCTTCGCATTCCGGTCGTCGATCCCCCGGCCCTCCAGGCCTTGCGCCTCTCCAATGGGGTGCCGGTCCTCAAGGTGACCAATCTTCCCGTCAAGCTGAGTTATCAGATTCAAGCGGCCTCGTCGGTCGTGGCCAGTAATTGGGCCGTCGTGGCCGCCACCGCTTACTACAGTTCGAGCACTGAAGTGCTGGACCTCTCGGCGACCAATCAGGTCGCGCGCTTCTATCGCCTGCGCCCCGTCCCTTATGCGTGCTATAGCTCCAGTTGCCCGTAACTCGTGCCAAAGGAGGAAGCAGGTCGCGGTGGGCAACGTGGCCAGTTGGTGACAAGTCACCCAACGAAAAGGCGGGGACGAGTCCCCGCACTCCAAGAAACGATTGCGCCCGCCGTCCTATTTCTGCTTTCCACTTTCTGCTTTTCAAGAACATCCCCGCGCTTGATTTGCCTCTTCAAGAACGTAGTGTAGCCACCATGACGCTTGAGAAGATTAAGGCCGAACTTGCGGCCTTGCCCGAGGATCAGCAAAGTCACCTGGCCGCGTATCTGGTTCATCTGCGTCATGCTCGTGACCCTCAGCTTCCCACCGACCTCGCCCGCCAGATTGATGATCGGTCCGACCGCTGGATTTCCACCGAGCAGTTGAGGGAGCATTGGAAGGATTAGCCCTTGAGACCTTACAAGGTACTCATCACGCACGAAGTCCTGTCGTTGCGCAAACCGCCGGCGGGCGAACGGCCCCGTATCCTGTCCTTCCTCGACCGGCTGGCCGCCGATCCGTTCCAAAAGGGTGACTATGAAGAAAAGGACGGCGTGGGGCGACCAGTCCAAATCAAAATCATTGGGACTTGCGCCCTGACTACTGGGTTGATCACGGACGAAGAAGTGAAGGTGATTCGGGTTGAGCAGGCTGACCGCGATTAGTGGACCTCCCTGGCCACCGTCCCGAGGTTTTGCCTGTTGGGTTTCGATTTTCAGTTTTCAACTTTCAACTTTCAACTTTCCCGCAGTCCCGCAGTCCCGTGCATCCTAATCACGCTCGACCCCATCCGTGTTTTCCGTGTCATCCGTGGTTAAAAACTTCCGCTTTTCCGCTTTCCTTGGCCCGTGAAGTCTGCTCCTTACTTCAACGGGCCTCGGCCCGTGAAGTCTGTTGCGTACTTCACCGGGCTGCTTTCTGCTTTCGCAATTTCAGCTTTTGAGGACTATCCATGTCATCTTGTAGTCGTTGGCCGACTTGGCTGGTGATCACCGTGCTCGCGCTCGGCGCGCTTTGGCTCCCTTTGATTTGGCTGCTGGGCGCCCAATGGTCCATCTACGAACAATACAACTACGGCTGGGCCGTGCCGTTCCTCTGCCTCTTCCTCTTCTGGCGGCGGTGGAGCAATGGACCGATCCCCGTGCCCGATCCCAAGGTAGGGCGTGTCACTCCGTGCGCGCCATCCCCAGTTTATCCTCTTAATCTTACTCCTAAACATACTCCTGATCTTATCCACCCCTCCATTCCCCCTCTGGCTGAGCCTCCCTCTCCGCCTCGACCGGGGACTTCCACGACGAGGGAAGGAGCGGAAGGAATTCACCTTGGTGAAGGCCCAACGGGCCGAGCGAGTGGGCACGAGCGAGGTATTGGGAATGAGGGTGAGGTGTCGAATTCGCTCTCTGCCGCCGGGCCTCCAACCTCGGGCACTGTCTCCCGCCATCAACTGATTACCGCCTTACTGATTACTGTTTCACTGGCCCTTCTGCCCACGCGCATTCTTCAGGAAGCCAATCCCCTCTGGCGTTTCGCCAGCTACGCGCTCACCGCCGAGGTCGTCGTCATCACGCTGGCGCTGGTCTTCTTCGCCGGCGGCGTTCGGGCGTTGCGGCACCTGGCGTTTCCCATCGTCTTTTTCCTCGTCGCGGTTCCCTGGCCTACACCGATCGAAAGCGCGGTCATTCAATCGCTCACCCGGCTGAATACGGTTGCTGTCATCGAAATCATGAATGCTCTGGGCGTGGCGGCTCTGGCGCATGGCAATGTGATTGAAGTCAGCACCGGCTTGCTCGGCATTGATGAGGCGTGCAGTGGCATCCGCTCTACGCAGGTGGTCTTCATGCTCGCCCTGTTTTTTGGTGAAATGTGTCGTCTGCGCGTTGGTGCACGGGTGGCGTTGCTCGCGGGGGGGCTTGCCATCGCCATGCTGCTCAACATCGGGCGCACCTCCATTCTCGTGGGCCTCGCCGCGCATGGCGGCATCGCCTTGTCTGAAAAGTGGCATGACCTGACGGGTGTCACCGTGCTGCTCGGCTGCTTCACTCTCATCTGGCTGCTCAGCCGCTCTCTGCAATTTCGTAATCCTAATCTTAATTCTAATCCTAATCTCGCTCCTGATTCCACGATCCCCGCTCGTAGCTCGCTGCTCGCCGCTCCATGCTTTCCCACCGACTCACTGACTCACCGACCCACCCGCTCACTGTCTCCGTGTCTCATTGTCTTTGCTGTTTCCCTCCTCAGCGTCCTCGGCACCGAACTCTGGTTCCGGCTGCACGAGCGCGGGAATGTCCACGATGAAGCCTGGTCCGTGATTCTCCCGACGACGCGGGCGGGCTTTCGCGAAACTCAGTCTTCACCCGAGGTGCGGGCGGCACTGCGTTATGACTCGGCGGTGACGGCTTCGTGGCGGAACCCGGACGGGACGGCCTGGCAGTTTTTCTATTTCCGCTGGAATCCCGCTACGGCCCTGCAAGATCGCGTACGAGTGCATCTGGCTAAGAGTCATCGGCCCGAAGCCTGCCTCCCGGCCGGTGGTTGGAAATTGCAACGCGAGTTCGATCCCATCCGCGTGGGCTTACCTGGCGCGCCCGTGGTTTTTCGGGCCTATGAATTCTCGGGGCGTGATCCGCTGTTTGTCTTCTTTGCCGTTCGCGAGGATGGAACGGCTGTGGGTGGTGCCGCCAACATGCGTCAGTCCCATCGTGCCCGCTGGCAGGCGGCTTGGGAAGGGAACCGTGGCCTCGGCCAGCGCGTCATCGAGATTGCCATCTCCGGCGCGCGCGACGCACAGCACGCGGAGGAATTATTGCGCGAGGAACTGCCCCGATTGATTCGCTGATCTTTCCATGGGCCACGCACTCTCCATTTCGCTTTCAGTCCGCTCCCTTTTTGGAGCGCCGGCCTCCGGCCCGGCAGCCCCAAGGTGGGGCGCGTCACTCCGTGCGCGCCGTCCATCTTTCAATTATCTCCGAAACTTCCTGCCCTGAAGCCCACGCTCCTGAAAAAGGTTCCCCTCAAGGGCGTGTTGCTCAAATGAAAAGGAGTTGCGGACAGCCATGTCCGCAGTTTTTCCATTCGTCTGCCCCCATTCGTCTGCCGCTCCGATGCCGGCATGAAAGCTGGCCAATGAATGCGGGGGCGACGAATGAAAACCCCAGAACTAGCAAAGCATTTAGATGCGTTTGCCCGGGGCGGACATGGCTGTCCGCCGCTCCGGCGATTTGGGCAACACGCCCTCAATAGTCGTACAAGCCCGCATCCCGCGCGTAACCTCCGCCTCCGCCGGACCCTCCTTCGCCTCCCATCAAATCCCCAAAAACATCACCCATGTCCGCTTCGATCTTCTCCGGGTCTTCGCCCGCTTCCAGCCGCTTGATGGCGGTGTTCATCTCCTTGGGCATCGTTCCCGGGGGCATCACGTCTCGCATCTTCTTCATCATCTGCGCGAGGTGACGCGGGTTGTTCTCGTCCAGGTGCTCCATGTCGCGCTCGATCTCGCTCATCGCCTGCATCATGCGCGGGTCGTCCAGGTCTGGCATGGGTGGTTGCGTGCCATCGTCAGGGCCTTGGGCCGTCGGCTTCTTCAAGCCGCGTGTCATGGCGAACTGGCTCATTTGCTTCGTCAATTTTTTGTTCCCGCATTTCGGGCAGACGGGCCGACGCTCGGGATTCACGCGTTTCGAGAGAAAGCTGAAAATCCTCCGGCACTTCGGACATGCAAATTCGTAAATGGGCATGGCCAGTTGTCTCCGATGAAGGGCCCGAGTTCCAAACACTTTTGGTAGTGGGACAGCCGCCTCCGGCTGTCATTCGTCTCGCGGGCCCCGCCCGCAGTTCGACAGGCGGGGCCTGTCGGACGGATGTCCGGCGAGGGTGCTGGTCCCACTATTCAGGTGACAGTGTCCGGATGGCCCCCGGTGCCCCCAAGGCAAACGCATCTAAACGCTTTGGTAGATCTGGGTTTTAATTCGTCTGCCCAAATTCGTCTGCCACCTTTCATTCCGGCAGCGGAGCGGCAGACGAATGGGGGCAGACGAATGGAAAGACATCGACGCTGATCCTCAGACGCGCCGACGCTGGGCCTGGGAGCGCCGGCTTCCAGCCGGCGTGTTCGTGGTAAAACCAGGGATCGCGCCGGCCAAGATGCCGGCGCTCCCAGGCTGGCCGTAAGAACAGTGTCCGAATGAAACCCGTGCGATAGGGGTGCCTCTCGGGGGCGTGTTGCTCAAATGGAAAGGCGTCGCGGACAGCCCTGTCCGCAGTTTTTCCATTCGTCTGCCCCAATTCGTCTGCCGCTCCGTCCGGCGATTTGGGCAACACGCCCCCCGATGAGTTTTGATGCGTTGGCCCTGCCGGTGCCCCGGGAAAAAATGAAGCGGTGCAAAAACCGTTCAGAAGCGGTTCACTTTTTTGTCGCTTGAACTCTGTGCTCTTCATCAACCGTGTCTATCCGCCCGACGACGGCGCGACGGGCCAACTGCTTGCGGAACTGGCGCAAGAACTCACGCGCGCGGGCTGGCGCGTGACCGTGCTGGCGGCGGGAAAGGGGAACGAACATCGAACATCGAACACTGAACACCAAACACCGAAGTTGGCCACAGCAGGAATGCCCTCGACCCTCGGCCCTCGACCCTCGACCCTTTCCATCCACCGCGTGCGCGGCCTCCCCTTCACGCGCGCCTCGCTGGTGCGCCGCGCGCTCAGTTACGCTTCGCTCTATCCCGCGCTGCTCTGGCGGGCGCTGCGCCTGCCGCGCCACGACGTGATCGTGACGCTCACCGATCCGCCGCTGTTGCTGACGCTTGGGCCACTGTTGAAGTTTGTGAAGCGCGCCCGTCTCGTCCACTGGGCGCAGGATGTGTATCCCGAAGTGGCGGAAGAACTCGGCGTGTTGCGGAGGAACGGTTTTGCCGTGCGCCTCTTGCGCGCCCTTTCCACTGGGTCACTCCGCCGCCACGATCACGTCATTGCCGTGGGCCGCTGCATGAAAGCTCGGCTCGTCGCGCGCGGCATTGACGAAGCCAAAATCACCGTCATCCCCAACTGGGCCGTCGGCGCGTCCCTCACTCATCCTCTTAATCTTAATCCTAATCCTAATCCACCTCTCCCCTCCGCCTCCCCGGTGGCGCGAGACTCCGACGAGCCGTCCTCCGTTCAAAGTTCAGAGTTCAAAGCGGTTTCCTCCGGCTCTCAACTCTCAACTCTCAACTCTCAACTCCCTTTTACGGTGATGTATTCCGGCAACTTCGGACTCGCGCATCCGTTCGGGGCGATCCTTGAGGCGGTGAAGCTGCTGACGAACGAGAACGCGCCCGTGCGCTTCGTTTTCGCCGGCTCCGGGCCGAAACTGGAATCGGTGCGAACCGCGCTGGCGTCGTGCGCCAACGTCGAGTTCCGCCCGCCTGCGCCGCTGGAAAAACTTTCCGAATCCCTCGCGGCCGCCGATGTGCATCTCGCCTGCATGAGCGACGCGCTGCTCGGACTGGTGGTGCCCAGCAAAATTTACGGCGCGCTCGCGGCGGGACGGCCCTGCCTCTTCCTCGGTCCGCGCGAGAGCGAGGCAGCGAGGATTATCTTGGAGTCGCGGCGCGGACTCGTCTTCGATCCGCAAACCGGCGGCGCAGAACTTGCCGCCGTGCTGCGCCGCTGGGCGGCGCGCGATGCAGAATTTTCGGCCCTGCGCACCGCTTGCGCCATTCCCCCTCCGGGCGGCGTCCCGCTGCCCGCCTTCATCCGTGCTTTGAGCCTGCCCACGGCTTCGCACTGACCTTGCCCCTCGGTTGGGTACGCGCTGGTGCCCGTCCTTCCCCTCCGTTCGCCTTCCGCCTCCGCTCCGGGGGCCGTTACGTCCATCCTATTTTCACCAGACCGACACTTGACTGGACAACCGTGCAGTGCTGAAATCTCGACGCTGACCAACGTGCAGTCAGCGCCCTACAAATCACTTGGGATGTTTGCAGCCATAGAACAACTGATACCGTTGACGCCGCTGATCGCCTTGATCTTCGGCGGTCTGGGCTTTGTCACCTGCTTCCTCGTCGTCCCGCTCGTCCTCAAGACCATCGCCCCGGCCGTGGTGCATCGTCGCGAAATGCACCAGACGCACAAGCTGCCCGTGCCGCGACTGGGCGGCATCGCGCTGGCTTCCGCGTTCGTCGTGGTCACGGCCTTCAGCTTCTTCATCGAACCCTACCAGCCCGGCCACCGGCGGCTCATCCTCGGACTCTGCTGCCTCGCCATGTTTGCGCTGGGCTTGTGGGATGACATCTCGCCGCTCGGCGCGCGCAAGAAACTGGTCGGCCAGATCGTTATTTCCATCGCTGCCTTTTATCTTGGCCTGCGAGTGGACACGTTCAAGAACCCGCTCTCCGGTGTGGTCTATGAACTCGGCGGCTGGTCGGTGGTGGCCACCGTCTTCTGGCTCGTGGCCATGACGAACCTGATCAATCTCATTGACGGCATCGACGGTCTCGCGGCGGGCATCTCGCTCATGCTGATGGGCTTGCTGGTCTATGTGGGCTTGAATGGAGCCACGTTTTCGCTCTGTCTCGCCATGGGCATGGCGGGTGCGCTGGTGGCCTTTCTGTATTTCAATTTTCCGCCCGCGAAGATTTACCTCGGCGACGGTGGCGCGTACTTCCTCGGTTTCCTGATCGGCGGGCTGACGATTGAAAACTCGAACAAGGGCACCATTGCCGCCGCGCTGATTGCGCCGATCTTCGCGCTGGCCCTGCCGATCATCGACACGAGCTTTTCCATCGTCCGGCGCGGGGCCAAGGGGCTGCCGATCTTCCGGCCCGACCGCCAGCACATCCACCACCGCCTGCTGCACCTCGGCTGGTCGCGGCGGCGCACGGTGCTGACGCTGTATGCGGTTTCGCTGGTCTTCCTGGGTCTGGCCTTTGTGGCCTTCTGGTCGGGCGGGCGCTGGACGCCCATTCTTATCGGGTGCGGCTTCATGGTGGTGCTGATCGTCGCGCCGAGCTTTGGCTTGATCCGCAACTGGCTGACCGTGGGGCGTGCCTTGGGCAACTCGCTCGACATGCGAAAGGAAGTGCAATACGCGCTGCACATGCGCAAGTGGATGGAGATGGAAGCCGAGCGCTGCGAGTCCCTGACCGCGCTCTGGAATGATTACACCCTGGCCGCGTCCAAACTGGGCTTCCACGAAGTGGTGCTGACGCATGGTGACACGCGCTGTGCCTGGGCGAAACCGGACGCGGAAGCCGGCCTGCGCTCCGCCCGCCACGATCTGCACATCGGCGGCGAGACGGTGCTGCTCGATCTGTGCGCACCCCAGGCGATGGACCCGCATCGTTTCCAAATCCTCCACGAGTTGGCCGCCGAAATGTGGCAGCACGCCGCCAAACGCTGGAACGAACGCACGGAGGGTTTTTGCAAACTACCTGCCGTGTCGGCGCGGCCCGTGGCCGAAGAACTGACTCCGGTCTGATCCGTCCTCCCGGCGCCAACTCGAACCGCAGGCCGGCTGGAACTTCTCATTGGCCCGATGCTCTCGCCGAGCACCAGCGTGCCGCCGCAGTGGTGCGGGTGAAGAAAGTCGTGAAATGATCCGGCCGGAGATTCTGGTTCGAGAATGTTCTACTGCATCATCCCCGGCATCTTCCCGCCCATCTTGCCCATCATCTTCTGCATCTTGCCGAACTTCTTCATCATCTGCTGCATCTGCGCGAACTTGTTCATCAACGTGTTGACTTCGGCGACTTTCACGCCGCTGCCGGCGGCGATACGCAGGCGGCGCTTGGCGTTCAGGAGATTGGGGCTTTGACGTTCCTTGATCGTCATGGCGCAGATGATGCCTTCCATGCGCTTGAATTCCTTCCCCTGCTGATCCAGTTGCTCGGACGTGATCTTGTCGCCGCCGGGTAACATGCCCACGATGCTCTGGAGCGAGCCGAGCTTTTTCATCGCGCGCATCTGGTCGAGGAAATCTTCGAGCGAGAACTGGCCCTTGCGCATCTTCTCTTCCATGCGCGCCGCTTCGTCCATGTCCACGGCTTCCGCCGCGCGCTCGACGAGACTGACCACGTCGCCCATGCCCAGAATGCGCGAGGCCATGCGCTCGGGATGAAACGGCTCGAAGTCCTCGGGCTTCTCGCCCACGCCCATGAACTTGATGGGCTGGCCGGTGACCGTCTTCATGCTCAAAGCCGCGCCGCCGCGCGCGTCGCCATCAAGCTTGGTGAGGATGCTGCCGGTGATCTGCAACGCCTGATCAAAATGCGTGGCGACGTTCACGGCCTCCTGACCGGTCGCAGCGTCGAGCACGAGGAGAATTTCCTGCGGCTTGATGAAGTCGCGCAACTTCACCAACTCCTGCACTAGCACTTCATCAATCTGCAACCGGCCGGCGGTGTCGAAAATGATCGTGGTGCGGTTGTGCTCCTTCGCGAAGGCCAGTGCCTCGCGCGCGATTTTCAAAACGTCCGTCTCGCCCTGCATCACGAAGACCGGCACGTCCACCTGTTTGCCGAGCGTGGCGAGCTGTTCCATCGCCGCCGGGCGATACACATCCGCCGCCACGAGCAGCGGCGCGCGGCCTTGCTTCGCGAGCAGGCGCGCGAGCTTGCCGCTGGTGGTCGTTTTGCCCGAGCCGTGCAGGCCGCACATGAGGATGCA
>JBBQYK010000167.1:0-10978 GCA_038208765.1 Verrucomicrobiota bacterium | reverse complement strand
CTTGCGCGCGTCGCTGGTCGTGAACGAGTAGGCGTGCGGATCGACGCGGCCGGGCAGGAGATTTTCCACGTCGGCAAACTCGCCCGCGACGTTCACCGTCCAGCAGTAGATGGGGAAGAAGCTGGTGACGATGCGGGGGCGAAGTTCCGCGCCCAAAGCCTGGTTGAGCAAGGTAAGGATGGTCGCCAGGCCAACGCACCAGAGCACACGAGTCATTGTCATCGAAAGGGATTTTGAATGGTGACGCCGGCGATCTTTTGTCCGTGCGACAAATCTTCGGAGTAAAGAATCCCCGCGCCGCCAGAATGGGCGGCGGCCACGATGAGCGAATCGTAAAACGAAAATCCGGCCTGCTCCTTGATGCGTAGCGCCTCCTCGTAAATCGGCACGCTGGGAAAAACATCGCAGAGCGGAGCGAGCACGGCAGTCAGGTATTTTTGACTCTCGGCGGGCTTCATCGGAACGCTGAACTTTCGCGTGGCGACGTTGAGAAACTCCTGGACCACCTGCCAACTGATGAAGCCGCCGTGGCTGGCCAGCGCCTCTTCAATCAAGGCCAGGGACTTTTCCCGCTTGGCCGGGCTGGAGGAATCGAAAGAATAGACGAAGATGTTCGTGTCCAAAAAGAAGCGGGTGCTCATCGTCCGTTGGCGTCATCGCGGGAAAATTTTCGGCCCGCCGAAACGCGCTTGAGGCTGTGCATCACTTCACGGTAGCGGCTTCCGGCGGAATCGCGCGCGGTGTAGCGCGCCAGCCATTCACGGAAAAGCGTGTTCAGCGTCTTGCTCTCCTGCTGGGCGCGCAGCCGGGCCTGTTCGATGAGCCGCTCTTCAGCGCTGAGTGTGATGTTCTTCAACATGCACTGGAATCGTGCGCACGGGGTTGGTGCAAGTCAAGGGATGGAAACGAGCGCCGCATCCCAATCCTTCCACACCGGTTCGTAGCCGAGGCGCGCGATGACGGCGGCGATTTCCTCGGGCGATCGATCATCGGAAATCTCGAACTGGCCGGTGGCGCGGCGGGTGGACCATTCGCTTGAACCGGCGGTGAGTTCGACGCGGCGTCCACGTTCCGTGAGGTGCAAATCTTCGCGGCCCGCGCCGGTGTAACCGCCGGGTTCGGTGTGGCTGCCCGCGCTCATGAGCGTGATGCCGAGCGGAATCAATCCATCGCGGAGCTTGGCCGGTTCGCGTGTCGAGAGAACCAGTCCCGCGTCCGGGAGAAAGAGCCGCAGCGCGCCGATGAGTTGCACGAGATGGCGGTCGGTGAGTTCGGTGAGCGGCTCGAAGGAGCCGGCGCTCGGACGGAGGCGCGGGAGCGAGACGGTGACTTGCGCCTTCCAGCAGTGCCGGAGCAGATGCGCGGCGTGCGCGGCGATGGCGAGTGCTTCGCTGCGCCAGTCCGCGAGGCCGAAGAGCGCGCCGATGCCGAGGCGGCGGAAGCCGGCGGCGTAGGCGCGCTCGGCGGTTTCGAGCCGCCAGTCGAAGTCGCGTTTCGGCCCGGCGGTGTGCATCTGGGCGTAAATGTCGCGGTCGTACGTTTCTTGATAGACGACGAGTCCATCCGAACCGGCGGCGACGAGCGGGAGGTAATCCGCGGTTTCCATCGGGCCGATTTCCAGGGACACGCCGGGGACTTCTGCGTGAACGGCGCGCACGCAGTCGGCGAGGTAGCCGTTGGAGACAAATTTCGGATGTTCGCCGGAAACGAGCAGGATGTTGCGAAAGCCCTGGGCCTTGAGCGAACGGACTTCCGCCAGCACGTCCGCAATCGAAAGCGTGACTCGGAGAATCGGGTTGTCTCGCGAGAAGCCGCAGTACTTGCAGTTGTTGATGCACTCGTTTGACAGATAGAGCGGCGCGAAGAGGCGGATGGTTTTGCCGAAGTGTTGCCGTGTGAGCGCCTGCGAGCGGCGGCAGAGTTCCTCCAGGCTCGCTTCGGCGGCTGGTGAAATCAGCGTGGCGAAGTCCGCGAGCGTGAGCGTCGGCTGGCGGAAAACGGAGTTCACGGCGGACGCCGACGCGCCGAGCGACCGCTCGACAAGGGCGGCGAGCGGCAGGCGGTTGAACTCAGCGACAAAACTCACGGGGCGGCACGGTAACAAAGCAAGGGAGGTTGTCGAGCAGCCCGGCGGGGTAACAACGGACAAGAAGGTGGAACGGCTCGCGCTGCGAGCCGTCGCGCCGCGCCGAGCGGCGCGTGGGAACCGGCCTGAGGCGCGCGCGCCGACTTCATTCGGACCGCCCGCTCGGCACGGACTGGTTTTTTCGCAGCGCGACAAAACCCACCAGAAACAATTCCCGACACGCCATCGTCTCATTTCGACGCTTGAACGAGCTATCCACGATGATAGCTTGGGCGCGAACCAGGACTCCTAAACTTTATGAAACGACTCATCGCGCTCTCGGCCGTCGTCCTCTCACTGCTGCCCGCGTACGCCGCCGACACGCCCCCGCCGCTCATCTACAACTTCTCCGTCTCGAACACCACGAAGTCGTTTCAGTTCACGCCGTCGCCCGCCATCCAGCAGTACACGATCCGGAGCGGCACCGATTTGGGCGTGCCGCTGGGGCCCGACGCCTCGGGCATGGTGAGCAATTTCAATTTCCGCACGGTGAGCGCGTCGCCGTTCCGGTTCTACACGGTCGAGGCCACGCCTATGAGCAGCAACGATCTGCTCTCGGTGAATTTGCTGAACCGCCTCGCCTACGGCCCGACGCCGGACGAACTGGTGCGCGTGCGGACGATGGGACCGCAGGCTTACATCAACGAACAGCTTGCGCCGGAGACCCTCACGGAGACGCATGACTTCTACGTGTCGCAGACCACGAACGGCGTGCCGCCCTCGGGCGTGCCGGAGTGGCGGTTCGTCAGCTACACGGGGTTCTTCTCCAGTTCGAATCTTTACGCTTACCTCACGGCGGCGGGCGACGCCTACCTGGACGACATCTCGCTGGTGCCGCTGACGAATTATTTCCTGACCAATTACACCACGAACATCAACGGGAGCATCACGAACGTGACGAGCAATGTGCAGACGCTGTTCAGCGCGAGCACGAACGTGCTGCGCAACGGGGATTTCGAGAGCGGCTCGTTCTTCCCGTGGGTCGTGACGCCGAACATGATCAATTCCACGGTCACGAACACCTACGCCTATTCCGGCAGCAACAGTTTGCACATGGTGTCGTCCGGCGTCGGCAGCACCGAGGGCAACTCGATTTACCAGCGCATGTCGAACCTCTGGTTCCGCTTCGACAACTCGACCACGCGCGGCACGTTGAGTTTCTGGTACCTGCCCAGCCCGACCTCGGGGAACATCAAGCTGCGCCTGGGCGGCAGCGGCATCGTGGGCACGGGCAACACGGAAGCGCCGGCGCCGGAATGGATTTACGCCACGGCCACGGGCACGGCGGGACCGAACAACGCCTTCTACCTTTACCTCTCCGGCGCGGGCGACGCCTACATTGACGATCTCAAACTGGTCTCCGGCCCCGTGCCGGAGGCGGGGCCGAACCTCCTGCGCAACGGTGATTTTGAAACACCGCTCGGCGTGACCAACTGGAACACGACCGCCGACTTTACCAATTCCTTGATCAGCCCCACCTACTCGCGCTCAGGCGCGGGCAGCTTGAAAATCGTCGCCACGGGCGGCGGGTCGGGCAACAACGACTCCATCTTCCAGACGAACAACACTTCGATCAGCAACGGCCTGACCTACACCGTCAGCTTCTGGTACCTGCCGCCGACGCGGAATCGAACCATCACCGCACGCCTCTCAGGGGCGAACTCCGGCAACACCATCGTGCAGGCCAACGAGCCGGGCAGCACGCCCGGCAACATCCGCCGCCGCCTCGAGAACATCTGGAACCCGAGCATCGAGAACGGCAGCGTGACCGTGAACACCGTGGGCGGCGCGAACCTGCATGACCTGCGCGCCTATCATGTGTTGAGCGCGGTCAGCGCCAAGCGCCAGTTGATCGAGGTGCTGCTGCAATTCCTCGAGAACCATTTCGTAACCCAGCACGCCAAGAGCGGGGATTACTTCGACCGCTTCTATGATGACGGCAACCTGATGGACATCTTCTCGACTGATTGGGAATACCGCGAGCGCGTGAAGTGGCAGGCCGCGCTCCTCAATCCAAACTGCAACTTCTACGACCTCCTGAAAATTCACGTCGAAAGCCCGGCGGAAATTGTCTATCTCGACTCCGTGGACAGCCGCGGCAATGGCAACAACGTCGCGAATGAAAACTACGCCCGCGAAATCATGGAACTGTTCTGCATGGGCGTGGACAACGGCTACGACCAGCTCGACATCGTGGCCATGTCCCGCGCCTGGACCGGCTGGTCGGTCGAAATCGTGGATGCGGTCAACATCAACAACCCGCACGCGGTCCGGTCCGAGCGCGTCGGCTTCTATCCGGGCAACGGCACCTCCGGCACCTCGAATCTGATCGGCGTCTGGACGTTCAACTACAAGCCCGGCAACCACGGCACGAACCGCGCGCCCATCTGGTCGAACTGGGATACCAACGCCTCGCAGACGAATCCCAAGCCGCTGGGCAGCGCCGCGTATCCTTACGCCAGCGGCCAGTCGAAGACCGTGCCGACGCGCTTCGGCCCTCCGTGGGCCGGACAGCCGTATCGCCTGGTCATTCCGCCCAGCCGCAGCGGCACCAACGGCATCGCCGACGGCTACGACATTACCGCCAGCATCGCAAACCTGCCGTTCACCATGGAATACCTCAGCGTGAAACTCTGCCGCCTGTTCGTGCATGAAGGGTTCCCGAATCCGAACACCCTTCCTGGCTCGCCCGAATCCGCCTTCTACGACTACACGAACCCGAACCGCTCGGCGGAGGCGGAACTGGTTCGCCAGTGCATGGTGGCTTGGGACACGCCGGCGGGTGACGGACGCAAAGGCAACCTCCGCAACGTGCTGAACGTGATCTTCAACTCCGATCTGTTCCGCAGCCACGGCGGCTCGTTGCAGAAGGTGAAGACGCCGGTGGAATTCGCGGTCAGCGCCGTGCGCGCATTGCAATCCGCCAACCCCGCCACCGGCCGCACCGACGGCTACTCGATCAGCGGGCGCAGCCGCACGTCCAGTTCCGCGCCGCTCACGCGCATGGGTTCCATGATGCTCTTCGACCGCGACGCGCCGGACGGCTACCCGGAAATCGGCTCCTCGTGGATCAGTTCCGGCACGCTGGCCGAGCGCGTGCGCTTCATCCAGACCTTCCTGATGGCCGTGGGTGACGCGAACAAGAACGACAGCATCAGCGGCGGCAATTTCAACCTGAGCGACCCGGTCGCGCTGTTGAAGGCGAAGCTGCCCGCCGGCAGTTGGAACAACTCGGGCGCGGTCGCGGACTTCTTCCTCGCCAACTTCTTCCCCGGCGAAGGCGCGGGCAACTTGAACGGCTACCGCGCGCTCGCGATGGCCTTCCTCGACACGAACGACAACGGCGTCGGCACGTCGCTGTTCTCCGGCCTGACCAACACCGGTTCGCCCTACGATTTGCGCGTGCGTTCGATGGTGGCCATGCTCATGACGCTGCCGCGATTCCAGGAACAATAATCTTTCACGACCACGCTTATGAAACATCAACACTTCAACATCACCAACCGCCGCGAGTTCCTGAGCCTCGCGGGCAAGGCCGGCATGGCGGCGGCGCTGGCCTCGGTCTGCAACGTCCCCGGTTTCCTGAAACGCGCCATGGCCGAGGGCACCATCGGCAGCGGTAAGAAGGTTCTCTTCATCTGGCTGCGCGGCGCGAACGACGCCTTGAACTCGGTCATTCCGGTTCAGGATACGGCTTACGCCACGAGCCGCCCGAACGTCCGCATTCCCACGGACGCCGGCACGAACTATGCGACCAGCGGCATTCCCTGCGATTACCCGCTCGCCGGGGCTGGCTCGACGTACGGCACGTTTCCCTTTGCCGTCCGCCTCGGCAACGGCTTCGCCGCGCTCCATCCGTCGCTGAAATTCCTCGCGCCGGTCTATAACGCCGGCGACCTCGCGCTCATCCATCGCGTCGGCTATCCCAAGCAGTCACGTTCGCATTTTGACTCGCAGAATTACTGGGAGAACGGCAACCCGAACAACAACCTGAGCAAGGATGGCATCTTCTACCGCACCATCATTCAGTCTGGCCTCGCGGGGCAGGGCGTGACCGGCGTGTCCATCCAGTCCTCGTTGCCGCTCATCTTGCGCGGCTCGGCGGCGGCGCTCACGAACCTCACCGACCCGGAGCGTTACGATGTCTTCGGCGTGCCTTCCACCGCGTCGCCCGGCAGCAACACCAAGGCGACCAACGCCATCACCCAGGCCAACAGCTACACCTTCACCGCCAAGCAGAACCGCGAACTGCTCTACAACCAGTACCAGAGCCTCTCGGCGACCTTGCAGGAGTTCGGCGCAATCAACTTCACCGAGGCGGGCAACACCTATCAGGACGACCTCAAGACCGATGGCGACAACACTTGGCTGCCCATCAACGCCCAGAGCCAGTCCATCGGCGATCCGGCCAAGGGCTACTTCCTCTTCCCGACCAGCGCCGACAAGAACGGCGGCTGGCGCCGGCCCGATGCCTCGATCACGGGCAACAAATACGTCGTGGACCCGAGCCACCAGAGTTTCTTCTACAACCTCAAGGCGGCGGCGCTCGTGCTGAACCACACTTCCGCCATCATCGCCGGCACGGAAATCGGCGGGTTCGACACGCACCAAAACCAGGTCACGCCGGGCAATTCTGTCGCCGGCGCGCACGCCAACCTCCAGCGCGTCATCGGCTGGGCCATGTACGGCCTGCGCAAATATTTCTCGAACCACGCGAACCAGGCGAGCTGGGACAACATGGTCGTGGTCACGCTCTCCGAGTTTGGGCGCACCTCGCGCGAGAACAACGATTTCGGCACCGACCACGCCGAGGGCAACGTCATGTGGGTCGCCGGCGGCGGCGTGAAGGGCTACGGCGCGGGCAACCCCTCCGGCGTCTTCAACTGCGCGCCTGGCGACACCATCCCGTGGGTCACGGGCAACAGCGGCTCGATGTTCGGCGTGAGCGGCAGCTACCTTAAGCGCACCACCGATTTCCGCTCTGTGCTCGGCGAGATCATCCGCAAGCATCTCGGGGCCACGCAGAACCAGCTCAATAGCATCATCCCGGGCTACGCCAATCCTGCCGAGCGCCTGCTCACCGGCGGCGCCTCGACCGATGGCACGACGATTCGCGGCGAAGTCGGATTCCTGTAGAGTGGGGCATGACCGTTTCTGTTCTCCCGCGCCGGGCCACGCTATTTGCGTGGCTCGGTTCTTTTCTGGCCCTGCTGGCCGGTGCGCGCGCGGATGAGGTCACGCTCTTTCCCGTCGCCGACGCCACGCTGTTTGAATTGCAGCCCTCGAACAGCCTGGGCGGCGTGACTTGGATTTCCTCCGGCACCACGCAGAACGGCAACACCAACCGCGCCTTGCTCAAGTTCGACATCGCCGCCGCCGTCCCCGCCGGTTCCACCATCACCGACATCGGCGTGAACGTGTGGGTCACGCGCTCGCCCATTGATGGCAACGCGGACTCGCTCTTCTCCCTGCGCCGGGTGTTGCGCCCGTGGAACGAGGGCGCAAACCTGCCCGCTGATCCGAACTATCCCGGCCTCGGCGCGCCCGCCGCGCCGGGCGACGCGACCTGGACGCACGCCTCGTGGGGCACGGACGCGTGGACCATTCCCGGCGGGCTGGAGGGCGTGGACTTCGCGGGCGGCTTCAGTTCCAGCACTTTCATCGCGGGCGTGCGCGGTGACCCGTATTTTTTTGAATCGGGGGGCATGGTGGCCGACGTGCAGCTCTGGCTGGATCAACCGGCGCAAAATTTCGGCTGGATGCTCAAGACCGAGGAGGAGGACGCGAACTTCACCGCGCGTCGCTTCGGCTCGCGCGAACTCGAGGACCCCTTCGAGTCGCCGCAGCTCCTCATCACCTACCTGCCGCCGCTGCTCATCACGAATGTCCAAGTCGTGAGCAACCGCCTCAGTCTCACCTTCCACGCCGAGCTGGGCTATCCGCACCGCGTCGAGTCGCGCGCCACGGCGGACGGCACGAACGCCTGGACCACGCTGACCAACTTCGGCCTCATCCTCAGTCCCGGCCCGCGCACCGCGACCGACGCGCTAACCAACGCCGCGCGCTTTTACCGCGTTCGAAGGAACTGAGACGGTTCACCACGGAAGTCACAGAAGACACGGAAATGGCAGGAGCATTTCCCCACGAGTTGAAGATTGAGACTTGGCCGTGCGCTCATCATGCTCGGGAAAATTTCCACTGACACCATGCGCTACGCCGTGCTGCAAACCGACTTGAACCCTCCCGGTCTCGAACTGTTGCGCCGCGCCTTTCGCACTGTGCCCGGACTCACGCCTTACGACGCCGGCATCCTCGGCAACGACGCCTTCGGCATCCTCGTGAAAAATCTTTCCGCCGAACAGGCGACGGCGCTCCAAGGCGCGCTGCGCTGCGAGGGAATGGAAACCGAGATCGTGGAGCAATCGCTCCTGCCGGACCTGCCGTCGGCCAAGCTGGTCAATCGTCTGGAGTGCGAGCCCGAGCATGTGCTGATCTACGATCCGCTCGGAAACAGTTTCCCGCTCGAATGGCGGCACGTCCTGCTCATCGCGGCGGGCGCGGTGCGGGTGAACGAATTTGTCCGCCAGCAAAAGCCCCGCCCAGTCACGCGCGTCAACGGGCGCGGTCATATCGTGCAGGAGACGGAGTACGAATCCGTCACGCGCGAGGAGCGGAACTTTCATCTGCTCGGCGAAATCATCATCACCGGCGCGGCGATGCGCTACAGCTTCGCGGCGGAGAAGTTCAACTTCGCCGGACTCCAGGAGCGCAGGACCGGCAGTCCCGCCGCCAACTTCGGCCTGTTCCTCCGCGACCTGATTCAGTGCTGCCCGCACGCCGGACTGAACCGCGGAGCCGCCGCGTGGCAGCTCCAGTCGCCGGAAATTTTCAGCTACCCGACCAAGAATGCTTTCCACGAGGAGATCGTCTGGATGCTCTGGCAAATGAAAAAACGCGCATGAAAACTTCACTCTTGAACGATGGCCTCCGCACATCGGAGCAGCGGACAGCCATGTCCGCTGTCCGCCACCCCCAGGTTAGGAACAGCGGACAAGGCTGTCCGCTGCTCCGGAGCGCGCTGCTTTTCATCAGCACGCTGGCTTTGACTTTTACCGCCCACGCCGCACAACCCAAGCCCACACGAGTCCCGCCGCCCGGCCTCGCCATCGCCGAGAAAGATCGCGCCGCGTTGCGCTCGGGCGCGGACGCGCTGGCGAAAGAGATCGAGTCGTTGCGTTCTTCGCCGCGCCGCGAACTGCTGCCCGACGTGGAAATTTTCCACAAGGCCGTGGACTGGGCGCTGCGCTACGACGAGTTCTATCGCAGCAACGAAGTCGGACTCGCCCGCGTGTTGCTCAAGACCGGGATCGAGCGCGCCAAACAGTTGCGCGAGGGGAAACCTTCATGGCTCACCGCCACCGGACTCGTCGTGCGCGGTTATGTTTCCAAAATTGACGGCTCCGTGCAGCCCTTCGGTCTGGTCGTCCCCGCGACCTTCGCCACGGATCGAGCCACGCCGCGCCGCCTCGACGTATGGCTGCACGGACGCGACAACAATCTCACCGAGTTGAAATTCATCTCCGACCGCATGAAGTCGTATGGCGAGTTCACGCCTGCCGACACGTTTGTCCTGCACCCCTACGGCCGGTACTGCAACGCCTTCAAGTTTGCGGGCGAGACGGATGTGTTCGAGGCGCTGGAACAGGTGAAGAAATCCTATCGCATTGATGACCGGCGGCTGGCGCTGCGCGGCTTCTCAATGGGCGGAGCGGGCGCGTGGCATCTCGGCGCGCATCATCCGGGCGAGTGGGCCGTGGTCGCGCCGGGCGCGGGCTTCGCCGAGACGGCGGAATACCAGAAGCTCGGCACGAACCGTGCGAAGTTCTCCGCGTGGGAACAGAAGCTCTGGCAGCTTTACGACGCCACGGATTACGCGGCGAACTTCGCGAACGTCCCGGTGATTTCCTACGCCGGCCTACAGGACGCGCAACGCCAGAGCGGCGACGTGATGGAGCGCGCGATGAAGGCCGAGGGTCTGAAACTCCCGCGCGTCTGGGGCACGAACATCGGCCACAAGTACACGCCGGAGAGCAAGCGCGAGGTGAACGCGTTCGTGGATGCGGCGGTCGAAGCAGCGACCGAATCCTTCCCAAAAAAATTGCGGTTCACCACGCGCACCCTCCGGTTCAATCAAACCAAGCATCTGCGCGTGGACGAACTGATCCAACATTGGGAGCGAGCCGACGTCACTTGGACGAATGCGCCCGATGGACGCCTGGAAATCTGGACGAAGAACGTCTCAGCTTTCACGGTCCACAGCATCAAGGGCACGCCAGGCTGGCTGAAGTCCGGCGTTTGGATCAATGGCCGGCCTGCTTCGATAGCTCCCTTAGGTTTCGCCAATCCTTCCGGGGCTTTCTGCTCTTTCCGTCTCGGGACAAACGGGACTTGGAATGGCGCGAAGTCCTCGCTGGCGCGCAAGCAGCCCGGCCTCCAAGGCCCGATTGATGACGCCTTCATGGACAGCTTCCTCGTGGTGCGCCCGACGGGCGAGACCCGAAACGATGCAGTCGGCGTGTGGAGTTCCTCGCAACTCGCCAAAGCCACGAACGAATGGCGCGCGCAGTTTCGCGGCGACGCGCGGGTGAAGGATGATTCGCAAGTCACGGACGCGGACATCGCGGCGCACAATTTAATTTTGTTCGGCGATCCGCAGAGCAACAAGCTGCTCGCGCGGATGGCGGACAAGCTGCCTTTCCTTTGGGGACCATCCGCCTTGCAAGTGCGCGATAAGTTTTTCCCCTCCGCCACCCACGCGCCGGTGTTCATCTTTCCGAATCCGTTGAACCCGAA
>JBBQYK010000166.1:0-11085 GCA_038208765.1 Verrucomicrobiota bacterium | reverse complement strand
TTGCTTGGTGAAGACGAGTTCGCCCGCCTGCGTGCCCGCGCCGTAGCTCGACACGCCGATGAAATCGAGCCGCAGCGGCAGCGACAGATGCCGCACGAGATCGGCGAGGAACATCACCGTGCCATTGAGCAGTGAAACGATCACGAGGTCGCGCCCGGCGTAATCGCGCTGCAACTGCCGTGTGAGTTGCTGCACGCGCTTGGCGATTTGCTCCTCAGTGATCAGCACGCGCTCGATCTCGGGAAACGCGGCGTGAATCGGACTCTTGTTCGCGCGGCGTTTTGGGGTCGGGACTGGCTTCGCTTTCATGGAAATCAAATGTGCTTCGAGTCGTCGTGGTCTTTCTGCGTGTAGCCGGATTCCTGGCGTTGGAAATTCACCTCGTTCTTCTTCACGTAGGCGGCGAAGACGTCATCCGCGCTCATGCCCAGCACCTGCGCCATGCTGATGAGAAAGTGAAACAGGTCCACGACTTCCACGCGGGCGTTTTGCTCGTCGAACTTTTGGTATTTGGCCCACCACTTCCACGGCACGCTGTCGGTCAATTCGGCCATCTCCTGCGACATGGCGCGGCAGTAGTTGAGAATCCACTTCGTCTTTTCCTCCTCGCTCATCCCGTCGGTGCGCACGCCGATGCGCTCGTTGAGCGTTTTCTGCATGCGGAAAAGTTCGCGAAGCTGGTCGGGTTGATCCATGCGCGCGAGGTTCAAAGGTCAGGCGTGAAAGTTCAAGGGGCAAAACTTGGCGGCGCGCGGTGGCGGTCCACCGCCACGTCCGATGACCGGCAGCGTTCGGCTCGAAGGAAATTTTCATGTTCGGACACTTTGCTGCGGCTTGAAAAGCCGCGCGCCAGCCCCCCGTTTTTTCCTCCAAAAAAAAGAGTGCATCCAAAAATGGTTTCGGCTCGTATGCCATTACCAAACCAAACGCAGGTCCAACTCTATGAAAACAAACAACGGGCTTCTGGCTGTCTTAGTCGGAGGAATGATCCTCGGCTCGGCCGCCTTCTCCCACGCGCAGTCCCTCATCTACGGTCTCACATCCACCAACTCGTTGGTGGTCTTCAGCAGTTCCGGCTCGGTCGCCAGTGGACCCATCATCACCGGCGTCGGCGTCGGCGAAGAAGTGGTGGGCATCGATTTCCGCCCTTTCAACGGAGAGCTTTATGCGCTCACCGCCGACCCGGGCAACACGGGCCGGCTCTACACCGTGAACCCTGTTTCGGGCGCAGCATCGGCGCTCACCCTCGTCGGCGCGCTGACGAACATCACCGCCCGCGCCGGCATCGACTTCAATCCCGCAGCCGTCGCCGGCGTGAACGCGCTGCGCATCGTGACCCAGGAGCGCGACAATTATCGCCTCACCTTCAGCGGCACGACCGCCACGGTGAATTATGATGGCAAACTGAACACCACCAACGTCGTGGCCGGCACCAACGCCATCGCCGCCGCCTACAACAACAATCGCGGCGGTCTCCCCGGCGCGGGCGGCGCGGGCGGCACCACGCTTTACATCCTGGAGGCGGCCACCAGCTCGCTCTACGTGCAGAATCCGCCGAACAACGGCACGCTCGTGGACGCCAAGCCGCTCGGCGTGAGCTTCGGAACAGCGGGTGGATTCGACATCGACACGCTGAACAACCGGGCCTACGCGGTGCTGGATGCAGGCCCGCACGGTCTTTACGAAATCAGCCTCGCCACCGGCGCGGCCACGCTCGTCCGCACCTTGCCGAACAACATCATTGATCTCGCCATCACGCTGCCCGTCTTGCTTCCGCCCACGCTCATCTACGGATTGACCGCCACGAACACGCTCGTGCCGTTCACCACGGATTCGACGAACGTCGGCGCGGTGCTGCCCGTCACCGGACTCGGCGTGGGCGAAACCGTGGTCGGCATCGACTTTCGTCCGTTCAACGGCCTGCTCTACGCGGTGACGCGCGACGGTGCCAACGTGGGCCGCATCTATACTGTGAACGTGCTTTCCGGCGCGGCCTCGGCGCTGACCATGGCGGGTGCTCCGCTCACGCTCACGAACAGCGTGGACATCGACTTCAACCCCGCCGCCGCCGCCGGCGTGAACGCGCTGCGCATCGTCACCGGCGCGGATCAAAACTATCGCCTCACCTTCAGCGGCTCCACGGCCACGGTGATCGTGGACGGCGCGATCAATCCCGGCAGCGCGGATCTGATGGCGGCGGGCTACGTGAACAATCGCGGCGGACTCCCCGGCGCGGGCGGCGCGGGCGGCACCACGCTTTACGTCGTGGATTCCGTCTCCGACACGCTCTTCATCCAGAACCCGCCGAACAACGGCACGCTCGCCACGCCCAAGCCGCTCGCGCTGGACGTGGACGCGGCCGGCGGTCTCGACATCCTCACCACCACGAACCGCGCGCTCGCCCTCTTCGGCGTCAGCGGCACGAACGGATTGTATGAAGTCGATCTGGCGAACGGCTTTGCGAACTTCATTCGCCCGCTGCCGGCGTCGCTCGTCGATCTCGCGGTGCCGATTCCTGCTCTCATCAACGCGGTCAGCAATTTCCCCGGCACGAACATCGCGCTCGTGTTCGGCGGCGGCGTCGGCCCGTTCAACGTGCAGAAGGCGAACGTGGTCAATGATCCGTTCTGCTCCATCACCACCGTGGCGAGCGGCCCGGTGACGGTGGGCAAGGACGGCCCGCAAGGTTTCTACCGCGTGCGCGATCTGGCGAACGCGAACCTCACGCGCTTCACTGCGAGCCTGAGCGGTCTGGCGAACGGCAACGGCTCGACCGCCTTCGGCCTCGGCACGGTGGACTTGAATGGCGACGTGCTGACTTACGACGTGGCTTACGCCGGCTTGGCCAGCCCACCCACTGCGGCGCACGTCCATCTTCCGGCGGCGACGACGGGTGCGGCGGGCGTGGCTTTCAACATCACGCCCGTGGGCGGACTCGGCACGACCGGACGCTACGCCGCGAGCGTGACCTTGACGCTGGCGCAGAAGACGGCCGTGCTCGCGGGCCTGGCCTATTTCAACATTCACAACACCAATTTCCCCGGCGGAGAAATTCGCGGCCAGATCATGCCGGTGGCGCAGAAGGTCGTGTTGAGCGGCGTGGCGGAACGTCCAACCGGCAACACCTCGCCCGCCTTCGGCGTGGGAGCGCTCACCATCATCGGGAATGAACTGGCCTTCGACATCAACTACCAAGGGTTGACCGCGCCCGCCACGGCGGCGCATTTCCACGCGGCGGCGGACAGCGCGGGCACGGCGGGCGTGATCATTAACTTGAGCAGCGGCTTCGGCACGCTGGGCCGGGCCGGCACACTCGCGGGCCGCGTCACGCTCACGGCGGCGCAATACCTCGCGTTCGCCGACGGCAAAGTTTACGTGAACATCCACAACACGAATTTCCCCGGCGGAGAAATTCGCGGCCAGGTCTCGCCCTACATCGGTGAGCTGCCTTTCTCGGCGGCCCTCACGGGCGCGGCGGAGAAACCGACGGCGGTGAGCACGCCCGGTTCAGGCTTCGTGGAAAGCGCGCTCGTGGGCAATACGCTCTCCTTCGTGCTGGCCTATCGCGGCATGACCAGTGCCATCACGGCGGCGCACATTCACGGGCCGGCGGTCTCGACGCTCACGGCGGGCGTGCTGATTGATCTGCTGCCCTACCATCGCGGTGGCTACTCGACGCAGGGCGTGTTCAGCGGTTCGGTCGCGCTGACCCCGGCGATGGTCAATGCGCTGTTGAATGGCGACCTCTACATGAACTTGCACACGGCGGTGAATCCCGCCGGCGAAATCCGTGGCCAGCTCGCGCCGATGGTTTTCCCGGTGGCGATGAACGGCGCGAAAGAAGTCGGCCCGGTGGCCACGCCCGCCACCGGATACGGTTACGTGGGCTTGGTGGGCAAACAGGTCTCCATCGGCCTGCACTACCGCGACCTGATTGGTAACATCAGCAACGCGCACTACCACGGCCCCTCGGACACCAGCGGTTCGGCGGGCGTGCTGGTCGGCCTGCCTTTCACGGCGGGCAATCCGTGGGGCTTCATCCTCAACTCGCAGACGTTGACGGACGCGAACGTCGCGCACTTCGCGGATGGCTTGGTGTATGTGAACATCCACAGCTCGTCGTTTGGCGGCGGAGAAATTCGCGGGCAGGTGCTGCCGTAGTTCGCGCGGAAGTTTTAAGTGGAGAGAGCAAGGCGCCGGTCGGAAACGACCGGCGCTTTTTTTTGCCGTGGCGGCAGGTATCCTGGCCGGCCCGGGAGCCGTGGCTTCCAGCCCGGCGGAAAAAACTGGAACGGGAGTCACGCGGGAAGATTTTCCAGCCCGCCGGGAATTCATGCTTTGGTCCGGGCGGCTGGAAGCCGGCCCTCACTGGCCAGAAAGGATGCCTGCCGCCACCGGTTAAAATTTACGCGCAGGAAATTCGCGGGTGAGCGGCGGACGGCTTTGCGGCGCGTTGTTCCCGGAACCGTAAGGCGATCCCGGGCCGGTCGCGGGCAGCGGATTGTAGCGTTTGTTGATGTCCTCGATGACCGGCCCTCGCAGACGCTCGCGCTGCTGGTTCAAAGTGGACATGGGATCAGCGGAGCGAGGATCAAATCCGCTCCCGCCCACGGTCGGCATGGCCAGCGCGGCGGGTTTTGCGTCCGCCGCGTTCACCACGGGCTGCAACGAGTTCGGGCCTTGGCCCCCGAGGCCGGCATTGGGGTTGAGCAACTGCTCGAAATCCATGCGGCGCTGCAATTGCGCCGGGGTGGGCTTGTCCTGCGGACGCCCGCTGGAGGCCTCGAAGAAGGGCGTGCCTCGGCCGCTCTCCGGGCCAAACTGGTTGTCCTCGCGCTGGGCCTGATACTGGCCCGCACCCGGTCCGCCGCGTTTGGAGTCGTGGCCACGGCTGGCCGAATCGCCGGGCTGCCAGTCCAGTTCCGTGACCGGGGAGAGGCTGCGCGACTGATCGGAGCGCATTTGTGCGGACAAGTCCTTCCCGAAGGGTGAAGCGGCGGGCTTTTTTTCCTTGGCGGGCGCGAACGGATTGTTGCGATCCATCAGGGCTTCCTTGCGCGCCTTCTCCTCCTCGGGATCGGTGAACATGGCCGGCGTGCGGAGCAGCGGGTGCGTCGAGTCGCGTTCCACATCCCGCGGTTCCTGGCGCATCATGGGCGTTCGCCGGAGCGGCGGCGGGGCGGCGACGCCCTGTTCCATACTCGGGTCCGAAAAATCCAGGCCGCGCTGGCGTATTTCCGGCAAATCGTTCTCGACCTTGGGCGGCACGGCGATGGCAATGGCCGGTTTGGAAAAACGAATCGCGTCTCCCGCCAGCGCCGCGCAGGCCACGCCCACGCCGGCCAACGCCACCACCGCGCGGCCCGGTCGCAAAATGTGTCGTCGAAAGTTCATCAATAAAAGCGGCGCACCGTAAGCGCGCGGCGGTTCTCCGGTCAAACGTGCATTCAGTTGACCCCAAGGGGTGATTTCCGTTCAAAGCAACCTCAGCCAACAACCTGTGAATGCTCGCCGACAAGAAACCTTTGAACACCGGGCGGCTTTCCACTTTCCTATCCCCGTGCTTGATTCCGTTCACCCAGAGGCCGGCGCGTCGTCGGCTGATTTGCGCAAGGGCCGTCGCAAGAAATCCGCCCACGAGGCGCGCGCCGTCTCGTCCGTGGACCGCCTGCCACCGCATTCCGTCGAGGCCGAGCAAGGCGTGCTGGGCTGCGTGTTTCTCATGCCGCACGAGTGTCTCGGCGAGTGCGTCGAGAAGTTCAAGCAGGGGCCGGACATGTTTTATGACCTGCGCCACCGCGCCATCTACGAATTGCTCGTCGAAATGTATGACCGCAAGGAAGCCATCGACGTCATCACGGTGCAGCAGCGGTTGAAGGACAAGAAGCAGCTCGAAGGCGTGGGCGGCATCGCCTATCTCGCCACGCTGCCGGACATGGTGCCGAGCGCGGCCAATCTTTCGTTCTACGTCAACATCGTCCGCGAGAAATACATTCTGCGGAAGATGATCACGACCTGCACCGATGTCGTGGCGCGCGTGTACGAACATGAGGGCGAAGTGGACGCGCTCGTGGATGAAGTCGAGACGGAGATTCTCCGCCTGAGCGAGGAGCGCGTGGAGTCGCAAACCCTGCTCATCAAGGACGTGGTTCACCAGGCCATCAATCGTCTGGAGCAGTATCACGCCAACCAAGGCATGCTCACCGGCATCTCCACCGGCTTCCCCGATCTCGACAAGATGACCACCGGCATGCACGGCGGCGAAATGATCGTCGTCGCGGCGCGTCCCTCGATGGGCAAGACCTCGCTGGCGATGAACATTGCCGAGTCCGTGGCCATTGATCAGAAGCTGCCGGTCGGCGTGTTCTCGCTGGAAATGAGTTCCGAGGCGCTGGTCTTGCGCATGTTGTGTTCGCGCGCGCGGGTTAACTTGCGCAACGTGCGCGAAGGCTTTTTCTCCGAGCGCGATTTCCCAAAAATCACCAGCGCGGCGGGCAAACTGGCCGCCGCGCCGCTCTACATTGATGACACGGCGGGCCTTTCCATCCTCCAGTTGCGGGCCAAGGCGCGGCGCATGTGGCAGCAGTATGGCGTGAAGCTTTTCGTCATTGACTACCTACAACTGCTTCACTCTACTGCGCGCCGAGCCGAGAATCGTCAGCAGGAAATCGCGGATATTTCCAATGGCGTGAAGTCGTTGGCCAAGGAACTCAACGTGCCCGTCATCGTGCTGGCGCAGTTGAATCGCGAGATCGAGAAGGAAAAAAACCGCAAGCCCCGCATGTCGGATTTGCGTGAGTCGGGCGCGATTGAACAGGATGCGGACTTGATTGGTCTGCTCTACAAGCCGTCCTCCGGGGACGACGATGAGGGGCCGAACACCGAGCAGGAATCGGTGGCGGTGAACCTCCTGATCGCGAAGCAGCGCAACGGACCGACAGGCGACGTGAGCCTCACGTTCCTGAAAACGTACACCCGGTTCGAGAGCGCCGCGAAGATCAGTGCTGACGACAGTTCGGCTGAATAGCTGTAGATGAACAAACTCTTTCGTTACGCGGCGCTCGCGCTTTGGCTCGGGCTTGCCTCCATCCTTTCCGCCCAGACTCCTTCCCAGGTGAAGAAGGTCGAGCTGAAGCAAGTCGGCCCGCAGGAGGTCAGCGAGCAGCTCATCCGCGCGAACATCCGCGTGCGCCCCGGCGATCCCTACAGCACCGTGGCGATCATTGATGACATCCGTAATCTCTACGGCACCGGCCACTTCCTGAACATCCGCACCATTGAGGAACCGTCGCCCGAGGGGCTAACGCTCACCTACGTTCTCGTCGCCAAGCCGCGCGTCACGGACATCCGCTTCGTGGGCAACTCGAAGTACGACAACAAGCAACTGACCAAGATCATCAAATCCAAGGTCGGCCAGTTGCTCGATGAGCGGCAGTTGTTCGCCGACGTGCAGGAGATCAAAAAGAAGTATCAGAACGCCGGTCTCCAGCGCACCGAAGTGAAGTATGTCCTCAATCCTGACGAGAACGCGGGCCGCGCGACCGTGACCTTCGAGATCGCCGAGACGCCGAAGGTCCGCATCGTCGATGTCGTGTTCGATGGCGCGAATCACTTCACGCAGAAGAAACTTCGCAAGCAGATCAAGACCAAGCGCTGGTGGTGGCTCGGCGTCTTCACCGGCGCGGGCAAGCTCAAGGACGATCAGTTGGAAGACGACAAGGACGCGCTCATCACCTTCTACCGCGACCAGGGCTACATCGATTTCGAGCTGAAGGAAGTGAAGCAGGAGTATTTCACGGCCAAGCGGCTGATCCTGCACTTCATCGTCAACGAGGGGCGGCAGTACAAGGTCGGCGCGGTCGGCATCAAAGGCGCGGCCATCTTCACCACCAACACGCTCAGCGACACCCTGAAGATGAAGGTCGGCGACATCTTCACGCCGTCCGGGCTGGCGGCGGATCGGGACGCCATCGAGGATTATTACAGCTCGCGTGGTTACATCGACACACGCGTGCTGCCGCGCAAGAACCCGAACGTGGACACCGGCACGATGGATGTGATTTACGAAATCGCCGAGAGCGAGAAGGTGAAAATCGGACGCATCGACATCAAGGGCAACGAGCGCACCAAGGACACGGTCATCCGCCGCGAACTCGCGGTGTCGCCCGGCGAGACCTTCGACATGGTGCGCGTGCGCCGCAGCAAGAACCGCCTGATGCAGACCGGCTTCTTCGAGCGCGTCGATACGCGGCCCGAGGATTCCGACGTGCCGAACGAAAAAAATCTCATCGTGGGCGTCGAGGAAAAGAACACCGGCCAGTTCACCGTGGGCGCGGGGTTCAGCTCCGTGGAATCGTTCGTGGGCTACGTCGAGGTCTATCAGGGCAACTTTGATCTGTTCAAGTGGCCGACCTTCACCGGCGCGGGGCAGAAGTTCCGCGCGAAGCTGGCGCTCGGCACCTTGCGGCAGGATTACGAAGTGTCGTTCATTGAGCCGTGGTTCCTCGACCGCAAGCTCTCGCTCGGCGTGGATTTGTTCTATCGCGAGATTGCCTTCTACAGCGACCTCTACGACCAGCGGCAGGCGGGCGGCAAGGTCAGCCTCACGCGCGCGCTGGGCAGTGAATTCCTGATCGGCAGCGTGAGCTACACGCCGGAAATCATCGGCATCCTGAGCGTGGACAGGGATTCGCCGACGACCATTCTCGACACCGAGGGCAGTTATTTTCTGAACCGCTTCCTCACTTCCATCGCCTACGACACGCGCAACAACTCGCTGCTGCCGAACAAGGGCCAGCGCACTGAACTCTCCGTGGAACTCACCGGCGGCGACGCGAATTTCTACAAGCTCGAGGCCAAGACCGCGTGGTACTTCCCCGGCTTCTTCGAGGGCCACGTCCTCGAAGTGGGGCTCAAGGGCGGCGTGGTCGATGCGCTCGACAGCTTCGGCGAGGACGCCGGGCCGCGCCGGTTTTACACCGAGAAGGATCCTATCACCGGGGCCACGGTCTTGAAGTCCGTGAAGAACCTGCCGCACAACGACGTGCCCTTCTTCGAGCGCTACTTCCTGGGCGGCGCCTACTCGCTGCGTGGTTTCAAGTATCGCGACGTCTCGCCGCAGGAGAGCGGAACCCGCGACGTGGGCCTCGAACCGGTCGGCGGCAACAGCTTCTTCTTTGGCTACGCGGAATACAGCGTGCCGATCATCGAATTCCTGCGCGTCGCGACCTTCTACGATATGGGCAATGTTTATTACGATTCCTATGACTTCAAACTCAGCCGCTACGCCTCGGACTTCGGTTTCGGCCTGCGCCTGAACATCCCGCGCCTCGGCCCCCTGCGCTTTGACTACGGCATTCCCCTCAACGACCCTGATGACCGCGGGGGCGGCGGACGGTTCAACTTCACCGTCGGCTACTCGCGCGAATTTTAACCTTTGCTGAACATGAAAAAGACATTGCTGATCCTGAGTTCCTGTTTCGTCCTCGCCCTCGGCGCATCGGCCGCCGAGGCGCAGAAGATTGCCACCATCGATCTCCGCAAGGTGTTCGACGGCTTTTGGAAAACCAAGCAGGCCGACGCCAAGCTCAAGGAGGACGCTGGTGAACTGGAGAAGGACCGCAAGATCATGGTCGATCAGTTCCAGAAGAACGAAGAGAAGTACAACAAGACCATGGAAGGCGTCAAAGACCTCGCCCTCTCCCCCGCCGAACGCGACAAGCGCAAGAAAGACGCCGAGAACGAACTGCTCGGGCTGCGCGACATGGAGGGCCGCATCAAGCAGTTCGACGCCACCTCGCGCGCGCAACTCGCCGAGAAGCAGCGCCGCATCCGCGACAACATCCTCACCGAGATTCGCGAGACGGTGAAGCTCAAGGTCAAGGCCGCCAACTACACCCTCGTCCTCGACAGCGCCGCCGAGACCCCGAACGGCACACCCATCCTGCTCTACACCGGCGGCGGCGATGATCTGACCGACGCGGTGCTCAAGGAGTTGAACATCAACGCTCCGGCCACACCAGCGGCCAAGCCGGCCAAGTAACCGGCACGATCCCGTTTGAATCGAGCGCCGATTTCCAAATCGGCGCTCTTTCATTTTTGGCAATCCTCGCGGGCTGAGGTCAGCTTCGTCTCTCCATCCCGCTCCCGGCCTTACGCGCTTTCGCTTGCTCGTCCCTGGGCTGAATTGCTGGCGTTCCAACCGCGCGCCGTTTAATTCCAACGGATGTCTTTCACCCGTCCCTTCAGTCTGCTTCTGGCGTGGCTTCTCGTGGCGGGCTGCGCGTCACGAAGCACTCTTCCGCAGAGCAATGCTTTCGTCCTCAGCGCGCCCGCGCACCGGCTCGTTTATCAGCGTGGTCTCGACGGCTCCGGCTCGCTGCCGATCGCGGGAACCTGCGCTTGGCCCGGTGCCGTGGTGGAAGCGCGCGGGATCGAAACGGAGTCCGGCGCTGAAGAACAAAAATGGCAGCGCGTCGCCGAGGTTCCCGCCGACGGTAAATTCGGCGGACAGTTAAAAATCAAGGGCGGCTGGTATCGCCTCGAAGTGCGCGCCACCCACCGCCGCCAGCACGCCACGGCGGTCGTGGATCGGGTGGGTGTGGGCGAAGTCTTCATCGTCGTCGGGCATTCTGTGGCGCATGGCGGACGCACCAATCTCACCGGCGCGACCAGCGATCACGTCAACACCATTGCCTGGCCCACGAACTCCGACGCGCCGCGCAAGGAATACGAACGCACTGCCGACCCGCAGCTTCTCCCCCGCCCCATCGGCGCGCACTTCGCCGGCGGCGTGCGCCCCGCGCCGTTTGGACACGGCACTTACTTCTGGGCGCAATTCGCCGACCGCGTGGCCAGCGCCCAGGGTGTGCCCGTGCTGCTGCTCAACGCCGCCTTCGGCGGCACCAGTCTCGAGCATTGGGCGAAGTCCGCGCGCGGCGAACCGTTCGAGCACAGCTTCGTGAAGTCACCGCTCCGCATGCCCTACATCAATCTCCACCACGCCCTCCGCCGCTACGCCACCGTCACCGGCGTGCGCGCCATCCTCGCCGACCAGGGGCAGAACGACTGGCCGGAGAATGACGC
>JBBQYK010000165.1:0-11126 GCA_038208765.1 Verrucomicrobiota bacterium | reverse complement strand
CCCGGCGGGACGCCGGGGGCACTCACGTCGCGTCCAGCGCGCGCAGCAGTTCCGCCACGCTCCGCGTCTGCCCCGGCAGCACAAACTCTGGCGCGACTTCGCTCAACGGCTGCAACACGAAGCGCCGCAGGTGGGCGCGCGGGTGCGGCAGCATCAGGGTCGGGTGATTCCGCACCTCGCGACCAAAGGCAATCAAGTCGAGGTCCAGTGGGCGCGGTTCGTTCAGCACGGTTTTGGGTCGGCGGCCAAAATCCCATTCCATCACAAACAACTTTTCCGCCAGCGACTCCGGCGTCTCTCCCGGCAACGGCGTGAGCGCCACGGCGGCATTGATGAACGGCGGCGAACCCGGCGGGCAATCCACCGGCGCGGTCTGGTGCAAGGAGGATTTGCGAATCGGCGTCGCGGAAAGTTTTTCCAGACGCGCAAACACCTCGTGGAGGAGCGCGACTGAATCTCCGAGATTCGAGCCGAGGGCGATCAAGGCCAGTGGTTCCGCACTCAGCGCTGCGCGTTCCGCGTTCACTTCAGCCCCAGCACGTCCTGCATGTCGTAGAGGCCGGGCTTCTGCGGCACGAGCCACTGCGCGGCGCGCAGGGCGCCGTTGGCGAAGGTCTCGCGGCTCGACGCCTTGTGGGTGAGTTCCACGCGCTCGCCGTTGGCGGCGAAGATGACGGTGTGATCGCCCACCACATCGCCGCCGCGCAGGGCGTGGATGCCAATCTCGCTCGCGGTGCGTTCGCCGGTGATGCCCTGGCGTCCGTGGCGCAGCACTTCTTCGAGTTGCACCTTCCGCACGTCGCCGAGGATTTCGAGGAGCGTGGTGGCGGTGCCGCTGGGCGCATCCTTCTTCAGGCGATGATGCATCTCCACCACTTCGAGGTCGAAGCCGGGGCCGAGAATTTCCGCCGCCTTGCGCGTGAGCCAGAAGAGCGTGTTCACGCCGGTGGAATAGTTCGACGCCCAGACGACGGGGATTTGGCTCGTGAGCGCGGTGAGTTGCTTTTTCTCCTCGGGCTGATGGCCGGTGGTGCCAATGACGAGCGCCTTCCGGTGCTGCGCGCAAATTTTCGCCACGCCCAGCGTCGCGGAGTGAAAGCTGAAATCAATCACGGCATCGCACTTCGCGATAATCGCGCCGAGGTCGTCGTCCGCGTCAATCTGCCCGACGACTTCGAGTTCGGGAATGCGCGCCGCGCCACTGAGGAGCGCCTGGCCCATGCGGCCTTTGGAACCGGTGATGATGATGCGTGTCACTGTGGAGGGTTCTTTCTGAGAAAAATACGGCAAGCAGACTTCACTCGTAGATAAAACTGAACACGCGAAATGCCAGGATAATTAGGAGCAATCCTGTCTTCATAAATTCGCTGAACCAAGTCGGTGAAGCTCGACTCGGCTTCTCTGGCTACGATGGAACGAGGATCGAATGCGAACTCAAAATGATCGAAGAGAGTTGCCAATTCCGCTAATTCGGCATCGGTAACAGTTCCTTCGGAAAGTCTGTCTTCTGACATTCAGCCTCCTCCATTGCGCCACGATAGCGTTTGTCTGCTGCCAATTTGTAGTCCAACACCGCGTCGTACAGCTCCGGCGTGCCGCAGTAGGGATATTTGTATTTGAGTTTAAGAAGAACTTCTAAGGCTGATTGGCAAAACTGACTCATTTTACTCCAAACCGCCGACACTTCTTCCAAGCTGTCCGCCTTTCGGGCCAGGGTGGCAGCCACGCCGTAAGTTTGAACTACGATTCCCTCGACCAGGCGGACTTGGCGTGTAAATGCGGCGCAAGCACCGGGAACATCCGCACTCGGATAATAGTTTCCGATTCGCTCCATCTCGTCGATTTGTGGCTGACCGACATCAACGATGTCGCCGAAGCTCAAGCACTGTTTCATGGCAACAAGGTTAAGGTTAAGTCCAACTGGAGGCAAGCTAGGTGATTCAGACTAGATTATTCCTGCGCCTTTCATCGTCGCCTTCAGCACGTCCTTGTTCTTCGCGCTCATCGGCACGAGCGGCAGGCGGTATTCCTCTTCCATCATGCCCATCACGGCCAGCGCGGCCTTCACGGGCACGGGGTTGGTTTCGATGAACAGGTCTTTGAACAGCGGGTAAAACTTCGTGTGCAGCTTCTGCGCCTCGGTGATTTTGCCGGCGGCGAAGGCGTTAACCATGCGCGAGACTTCGCGCGGGATGACATTCGACGCGACGCTGATGACGCCGTTCGCACCCACGGCCATGAAGGGCAGGGTGAGCGAATCATCGCCGCTCATGATCTCAAATTTCGTTCCGAGCGCCGCGCGGAGCTGGCTGACGCGGTCCGCGTTGCCTCCGGCTTCCTTGATGCCCACGATGGTTTTGTGCGCGGCGGCAAGACGCTTGACTGTGTCCACGGGGATCTCGATGCCGCAACGTCCGGGGATGCTGTAGAGCACGAGCGGCAGCTTGGTCGCTTCCGCGATGGCGCTGAAATGCTGGAACAAACCTTCCGGCGTGGGCTTGTTGTAATAGGGCGCAACTTGCAACGAGCCGTCCGCGCCCGCTTCCTCGGCGGCTTTGGTCAGGTAAATCGCCTCGCTGGTCGAATTGCCGCCGGTGCCCGCGAGCACTTTGATTTTCTTCGCCGCGAACTGAACCGCGAGTTGGATGACGCGAATGTGCTCCTCGTAATCGAGCGTGGGCGATTCGCCGGTGGTGCCGACGGGCACGATGCCGTCCACGCCGCCTTTGATTTGCGATTTCACGAGGCGCTCGAGCGCGGGTTCGTCCAAGACGCCGTTGCGAAACGGCGTCACGATGGCGGTGTAGGTTCCAGTGAACATGTTCAATTCCAGTCCGCGTAACGTCGCAAATCACCGGGGCGATGCCAGCTTGAATTTTTCCTATGACGCCGGTGATTGAGAGAGTCGCGGAGATGCAGGGAGGGAAAACGCGGAGACCGACGTTCGTGAGGCCGCGCGCACCTGGGAGCGCCGGCTTCCAGCCGACGTGTTCGTGACAAGGTCATGCGTGCGAGCCGGCGAGACGCCGGCGCTCCCAGGAAATTGTACCCGCCGTGGCAAATCTCCATTTGCCCCGCGCGCGCCGTGCCGAATACGTTTCGCTCGTGCGAACTTCAACAACGGTGCCAAGCCCGGTCTCCGGTCGTGCGTGGTCTGTTCTGCTGGCCGGACTGCTGTTCGCACTCGCCCTCACTGCGCGCGCAGAAAATCGCTGGCGTTCGTACGAAGACTGGCGCGCGGCCTGTGAAAAATCGCCCTCGAACCGCGCGTTGAACGGGCGGCTGCCTCCGCGGGCGCTGCTGCCGCTGGCGCAGTTCGCCGAATTCGATGCGGTGCTGCAATCCTTCCTGGCGCTTTCCCAGACCGGCACCCTGTCGCGCGCCACGAACTGGGTTGGCCCCGTGCCGTCCACGAACACGTTCTTCAACACCGCGCGCGCCTACTTTCTGCCGCCCGCCGCGCAGACCGCCGCCCTTCCTTTCGAGCCGTTCGCGCAAAAGCTCGCGCTGCCTGCGGACAGCGAAGTTTATTTCCGCGGCGACCTGCACGGCGACGTGCGTTCACTGCTGGCGAACTTGACGTGGCTGAACGAGCAAGGCCACCTGCGCGGCTTCGACATTGCGCGCACGAACTTCCACATGGTTTTCCTCGGCGACTTCACGGATCGCGGCGCGTATGGCGTCGAGGTGCTCTACACCTTGCTGCGGCTCAAGCTGGCCAATCCCGACCGCGTCCACCTGACGCGGGGCAATCACGAGGAGGCGGCCATGCAGTCGCGCTACGGTTTTTTTTCGGAAGGGCAGGGCAAGTACGGCCGCGAGTTCAATGCGATGAAGATTGGGCGCGCGTCCGATTTTTTTCCGGTGGCGATCTACGTGGGCACGGGCAGCAACTTCATCCAATGCAACCACGGCGGGATGGAGCCGGGCTTCACGCCGCGCGCGCTGCTGGAGTCCGCTGTCTCGGCGGGCTTCCAATTGATCGGCCCGTTGCAACAGCAGCGCTTCCTCGCGGCGAATCTGGAATCATTCGGCGACGCGGAGACGAAGGCGCTGGCCCGCGCGGCGTTGCGTGATTTTCAACCGCTCGCGCCGACTGATCCTGAGGTGCTCGGCTTCATGTGGAATGATTTCACTTTGCAGAATGGCGAGCCGGAGTTCGCGCGCGATCCGGGTCGGGCCTACGTGTATGGCGCGCGCACCACGGCGGCCATTTTGCGGCACGTCAGCGCACCGGGCCGCGAAGTGCGCGCCGTCTTCCGCGCGCACCAGCATTCCACGGTGCCGAATCCCATGATGCGCCGCCTCGTCGCGAGCCGTGGTATTTTCCGGCACTGGCAGGCTGGGGATGTTTCATCATTGATCGAAGCTCCCGTCGCTCAGTTGCGCGGCGTGCTCGAACAGGGCGAAGTTCGTTCCATTCCGGCCGGCTCGGTGTGGACTTTCAACGTGGGCACGGACAGCGCGTATGGCCGGGGGAATGAATTTGATTTCGATGCCTTCGGCCTGCTGCGGCTCGCGCCGGAATTCTCGGCCTGGAAACTGCGCGTGGTCAACGTGCCGGTGAAGTTTTGAGCGCTCCACGGCGATGGTTCAGCCCTCCGAAGGCTTCTCCGCCTTGCTCATCACTTCCGTCCCCGGGGACTTGATCAATTTCAGCCGCGCCACGCGCGAGCCGTCCATCTCTTCCACGCGCAGTTCGTGCGGTCCGACGCGGATCACATCGTCCTGCCGGGGGAAGCCGCCGAGCTTGTGCGTCACCCAGCCGCTCGCCGTCGTCACGCCTTCTTCGTTCAACGGCTCGCCCGCCAGTTCCGCCAGGTCGTGCAGCGGCAGCGCGCCGTCCACGAGCCAGGTGTGTTCGTCTTTCTTCTCCAGCAACGGCTTCTCCTGATCGAACTCGTCCTGAATCTGCCCCACGAGTTCTTCAAGAATGTTTTCCAAAGTGACGAGTCCGACGGTGCCGCCGTATTCGTCCACAACCAGCGCCAGGTGAACTTTCCGTTCGAGAAAAATTTGCAGCAACCGTTCGAGCCGCGCGGTCTCGGGGACATAGACCAGTTTCTTCGCGTGCGGCAAAAGTTCGCGCACGGTGCCCGCCTTGGCGCGCGCGGCGTACAAATCCTTCACATGAATGAAGCCCAGCGCGCGGTCGAGATTCCCGTTCTCCATCAACGGCAGGCGCGAGAAGCGCATCTGCTCGGCGGTCTCGAGGGCTTGCGCGAGCGGCGTGGCCACATCGAGCGCCACGATCTCACCACGCGGACGCATCACTTCGCGGGCCACGCGCTGGCGCAGATCGAAGGCGTTCAACACGATGTCACGGCTGACGCCGGGCGCACCATGCCGCGGCGCGGGCGTGAGCAGCAGGCGCAATTCCTCCTCGGAGTGCGCCATCTCGCCTTCGCTGGCCGGCTCGATGCCGACCTGGCGCAGCAGCGCGAGCGAGGTCTTGTTCAACCCCCAGATGAACGGGAAGGAAAGGCGGGCGAACCAGTGCAGCGGGTAGGCAATCCAGAGCGTGGTCGGCAGCGGCTTGGTGATGGCGAGCGACTTGGGCGCGAGTTCACCGAGCACGATGTGCAGAAACGTGATGATGGAAAACCCGACCGCGAAGGAAATGGAGTGGCGCACTTCCGGCGACTCGATCTGAAACCAGGTCAGCACCGGGGCCAGCAAAGTGGCGAAGACCGGTTCGCCAATCCAGCCGAGGCCGAGACTGGAGAGCGTAATGCCGAGCTGCGTGGCGCTGAGCGAGGCGTCGAGGTTCTTCACGATGCGCCCGGCCATCTTCGCGCGCCGGTTTTGGCGGTTGATCAGCGGCTGAAGCTGCGTGTCGCGAATCTTCACAATCGCGAACTCGGCGGCGACGAAGAAGCCGTTCAACGCCACGAGCACGATCACGGAAAGCAGCCGCCAGAGGATGCTGATGATTTCGTCGAGGGTCACAACTTCACCTCCCCGAAAATAGACTTGAGCAAATCCTGCAAACTCACGATGCCGGCCTCGCGTCCGTCGCGCGCGAGGACGATGGCGAGGCGCTGGCCGGCGCGCTGCAAGTGGCGCATGGCTTCCTCCAATCGCATGTCGGCGTCCACGAAAGTCGCGGGCTGCACGTAGTCGCCGACACGTTTGCGCAAATCGAGGTCCGCGCGGTAGAGGAGGGACCTGAGATTGAACAGGCCCGCAATGCGCGGCTGCTTGTCCGTGCGCCACACGGGCAGGCGACTCAAGCCTCGCTCCCGGCACAAGCCCAGCGCCTCGGCCACCGGCGTCTCCGTCGTCACGGTCGCGGCGCGTGCCATCGGCACGAGGACGTGGGACACGGTGAGGTTCTGCAAATCGAGCACGCGATTGATCATGCCGCGCTCCTCGGAGGACAGTTCCTGCGACGACTCCTGCATCAGCACGCGCAACTCCTCGCGCGTGCCGAACAGGCGGCCCGCGAAGGTTTGCCCGCCCGTCCAATGCAGCAAACCCGAGGCAAGCCAGCGCAAGATCGCGACCACCGGGCGCAGGAAGAAATGCACGACGGCAAACGGTCCCGAGAGCCAGAGGCACAGGCGGTTTGGGTACACGCGGAAGAGCATTTTCGGAAACAGATCGCAGAACGCGTAAAACAATATGGTTCCGGCAAAAAAGCCGGCGGCGAAGTAGCCCGGATGGTCGAGCATCCACTGCTGGAACCCGATGACGACAAGGCTGGCGATGGCGATGTTCGCCAGCGTGTTGCCCGCGAGAATGGTCCAGAGAAATTCCTCGGGCTGTTCGAGGTAACGGTTCAACCGGCGCGCATTCGAGTGACCGCCACGCATCAACCGACGGATGCGCACGCGACTGAGCGCGAAGACGCCCGCTTCCATGCCCGAGAGGAAAAACGAGACCGCCAGGCCCACCGCAATGAACAAGAAAAGCAGGGAGTTCATTTGGAGCTTGGGATGACGCTGCTCATTACGCTGCGCTTGGCCGGACGTTCAACGATCATCTCGCGCACCACGCGCTCGTCCACGCGCGAGGCGGTGAGTTTCAGGCCGCGAAAGTGGGTGGCTTCTCCCGCGCCCGGCACCACATGGAGCAGCATGGTGAGCAGTCCGCCCATCGTCTCGACCTGCGGCACATCGCCGATCTCGGGACACTCGCGGCGGAAGTCGCGCACGGTCACGGCCCCGCTCACGCGCCATTGCGCCAGGCCGTTCTTCTCCAGCACGAGTTGGCGTTCCTCGCCTTCGTCGCGAATCTCGCCGACGACTTCTTCGAGAATGTCCTCCATCGTGACCACGCCGGCGGTGCCGCCAAATTCATCGACCACCATCGCGATGCCGCGCTTCTGCCGCTGCAAGGCCAGAAACAGTTTGAGCAGGTTCATGCTCTCCGGCACGAACGATGGGAACACGATGGCGTCCGCGAGATCGACCTGCGGGTTGAGCAGTAAAATTTTCGTGTCGAGCACGCCCACGATGGTGTCGGGCGTCTCGTCGTAAATCGGCAGCCGGCGATGGTGGAACTGGCGTGCGGCGGCGATCATTTCGTCCACGGTCAAATCGTCGCGGATGCACGACATGCGCGAGCGCGGCGTCATCACGTCGGCGGCGGTCTGCTTGTCGAGGCGGATGATTTCCAAAATGATTTCCTTCTCGCGCATGGCCAGCGTGCCTTGCTGCGCGGCGAGTTCGATCAGCTCGCGGTAATCTTCCTCGCTGCCGTGCGCGTACGGCTTCACGGCGCGCACCAGCACGCGCAGGAAAAGATTGTTGATGGCCTGGGCCAGCCGCTGCGCCGGACGCGCCAGGTTCTGCCACCAGAGCATGACGCGCGCGACGCGCAGCGACCACAGCTCCGGCGCGCGCACGGCCAGCGTCTTGGGCAGCACTTCGCAGCCGATGAGGATCAGCACCGCCAGCGCCCCGACGGTGAGCGGAATTGAACCGCCGCGCCACACGGTCACGCCGAGACCGACGGCGACCATGACGGCGTTGGCCACGGTGTTGCCGAGCACGATGGTGGCGAGCAGTTCGGAAGGCTGCTTGAGCAGTTGCGCGACCATCGCGCCCTCGCGCGGAGAGCGTTCGGCAAGCTGTTCGACCTGCCATTTGCCGAGCGCGAAGAGGGCGGACTCTGCGAGCGCGAAAAAGAAGCTCGCGGCGGCAAACCCGAGCACTCCAAGCCCGACCAGCCAGGGCGTGTAATCCACGGCAAAAAGCTATTCGGAAGGCGGCGCGGGACAAAAGAGAAAAACTGGAAAGGATACCGTGGAATCAGGCGTCGCGTCGGTGGCCCACGCCCGTTCCGCCGGACTTGGAGCCACGGCTCACTGGCAGCCAAGGATGGCTGCCGCCACAAAAAAAACGCGGAGCGTTGCCGCTCCGCGCTTTCTGAAAACTTTCTTCCCGACTAAGTGAGGATGATGCGGTCGCCGTCTTTCAACGTGACGATGGCTTTCTTCCACGCGTTGGTCCAACCCTCGTCGGCCCGGCGCTTGCGGCGGATTTTACCGCGGACGTTGAGCGTGTTCACGCGCACGACCTTGACCTTGAACAGTTCCTGCACGGCCTGGCGAATCTGAATCTTGTTCGCACGCGGGTCGGCGACCACGGTGTATTGATTCAGCTTCTCGCCCTGGCGGGTGCCTTTTTCCGTCACGCGGACGGTCTTGATGATGTCGAAAGCGTTCATGTTACTTCTGGAGGCGTTCTTCGAGTTTCTGGAAAGCGCCGCGCGTGAAGACGAGTTTGTCGCTGCGGAGCAGTTGGTAGGTGTTCACGAAGTCGCTGGTCGTGACTTCGACGTTCTCGACGTTGCGGGAGGCGCGTTCGAGGTTCTGGTTGGCGGTGTCGGTCACGATCAGCGTGGTCTTCTTAACCTCCAACGTGGCCAGCACGCCGACGAAATCCTTCGTCTTCGGCGTGGTCAGATTGAAGTCCTCCACCACGATCACGTCGCCGGCGTTCAAGCGTTCGGTGAACGCTTTGCGCAGGGCGAGCTGCCTCGTGGTCTTGGAAACCTTCTTCGTGAAGTCGCGGGGCTTCGGGCCGAAGACCACGCCGCCGCCGACGAACAGCGGAGACTGGAACGAGCCGGCGCGCGCGCGGCCGGTGCCTTTTTGCTTCCACGGCTTCTTGTTCGTGCCGGCGACTTCGCCAGCGGTCTTGGTACAGGCCGTGCCGCTGCGTTGCGCGGCGCGGTAGGCCGTCACGACGTCGTGAACGGCCTGCGTGCCTTTGCCGCCTTCGACCAGCGTGAAACGAGTTTCGAGTTCGCCCGCCTGCTTACCTTTGATGTCTTTGACTGAGATTTTCATGGCTCCTTAATTACTTCTTGGCTGCGGCTTTCGCGGGTGCGGCCTTGGCTTTCTTCGCGGGTGCGGCCTTGGCCTTGGCTTCGATTTCCGCGCGGCGCTTGACGACGTATTCGCGGTTCATCTTCTTCGATTCACGGATGATGACGTAGTCGCCGTTCGATCCGGGAATCGCGCCTTTGATCAACAGCAGATGATCTTCCGTGCGCACTTGGATGACTTCGAGGTTCTGCGTAGTGCGCTGAACCTGGCCCATGTGGCCGGGCATTTTCATGCCGCGATTGACCGTGCCGGGGAACAAACGACAGCCGATGGCGCCGGAGCGGCGCTTCCAGCCTTTCGCGCCGTGCGTGGCGGGGCCGCCGGCAAAGTTGTGGCGTTTCATGACACCTTCAAAACCGCGGCCCTTGGTAGTGCCGATGGCATCAATAAAATCACCGACGGAGAAAAGATCCGCGCCGATGATGTCACCGCTCTTCACTTCCTTGGAGAAGTCGCGGAACTCTTTGACCCGCTTGAAGGCGGGCGTGCCGTGCTTCTTGAAGTGACCGAGCAGCGGCTTGGTGACGCGCTGTTCCTTCTGCTCAAAAATGCCGAGCTGCACGGCGTTGTAGCCGTCGTTGCCGCCCTGGGTCTTGACCTGAATCACACGATTCGGTCCGACATCCACGACAGTCACGGAGTGCATCACGCCGGTGGCGTCATACACGCGGGTCTGGCCCAATTTTTTTCCAATAAGTCCGAGAGGCATAAAATCTTGTAGTTAAAAGTGTAAGTTGGGGGCCGCTCAGATCTTGATGGTGATGTCCACGCCGGCGGGGAGGTTGAGCTTCTTCAACTCGTCCACCGTCTTGGCTGTGGGGTCGAGGATGTCGAGCAGGCGCTTGTGGGTGCGCTGTTCGAATGTTTCCTGGGATTTTTTGTCCGAGTGCGGGGAGCGCAGCACGGTGAAGCGTTCCACGCGGGTGGGAAGCGGGATGGGGCCGGCGACGCGAGCGCCGCTGCGCTTCACCGTCTCGACGATTTCATGGGCTGACTGGTCGATGACGCGATGGTCATAGGCCTTCAGCCGGATACGGATACGTTGTCCTGCCATACAAAGAGCAATTGTCTGTTAATGGTTAAAAACTAAGCCGCCTTACCAAAAGCGGAGGCGGAATGTAGCAATCGAAAATTGGCGTGCAATCACTTTTTTGAACAATCTGGGTTGTCTGGGGCGGCGTAACGCCGGCTTTCCAGCCCGCAGGTTGCGAGACTTTCCAGTCTCGCGTCGGTGGGGATTCCAAACTGCACTCCTAGCTTTTTTGCGGTCTGTCCGGCAGCGCGCTGAACTTTCAGTAAAAAATCACAAACGTCCCGTCCGCTTTTGCCGTTCGCCCTGGCCTCCCAGCGCGAGGCCTTCCACCTGCCCTCGCCCTTCGCCAACGGTGGACGGATGCACCCGAGTCCCGGTCCGTATTAAACTGCGGTCTTGCAGGCTGAAAAAACTCCCTCTAGATAGTCGCCCCGATTTTCAATAGAGGATCAATTATGAAAAAGTTGTTCATCATCACGTTTCTAGTCGTCGCGGGTTCGAGCGGATTGGCGGCGGAATCATTGCTGGCGGTGCCGCGCTTTGACGGCCTCGGACGGCATCATCATCCCGTCAGCACCAAATGGGGACTGGCGCAGCGCTACTTCGATCAGGGGCTGACGCTGTGTTTTAACTTCAATCACGCCGAGGCCATCCGGTCGTTCGAAGCGGCGGCGCTGGTCGATACGAATTGCGCGATGGCTTGGTGGGGCGCGGCTTTCGCCCACGGGCCGAACATTAACGCGCCGATGGAAGACA
>JBBQYK010000164.1:0-11167 GCA_038208765.1 Verrucomicrobiota bacterium | reverse complement strand
CATCGAGCCGTTGCTCAAGCACTCGGATGCGGCGGTGAAGAAGGACGCGGCGGACGCCATCTTTGCGTTGCAGAAGAAGTAGTTCGCGCTCGCGGAATTTTTCAGGGCGCATCTCGCGGTGGCGGGGTGCGCTTTTTTTTTAGGCCTGAAGGGCCGTCATTCGACAGCCCAGGGCAAAGCCCTGGGTTCCGATGCGTTTGATGACCAAGCCCTGTAAGGGCGAAACAACCTTCATCGGGGTTACAGTCTGGTTGCGCCCTTACAGGGCTTGGTTGTTTCGCATTTTCCCCCCAGGGCTTTGCCCTGGGCTGTCGAATGACGCCCCGTTGGGGCTGAGGCGACGGCTAACCGATGCGGACAACGACGAATCCTCATTCCGGTTGCGTAGTGGTAAATTCTTTCCCGTCCCGTTTGCACAAAATCTGGATGACGTGGCGGCCCGAGTACAGCACCGGCGGCACACCACCTCCCGGCATGATCCACTGGCCGGCCATGTAGAAATTCTCCAAGCCGGGCAGCGTCTTCGGCAGCAGCGTGCGGAGCGCCTTCGGCGTCGGCACCCAGCCCATGAACGCGCCTTTGTGATTCAGCGTGTAGCGCCACGTCGTGTAGGGCGTGGCCATGTCGGTGAGTTCCACTTGCGAGGTGAGGCCGGGAAAGTGCGGTTCGAGACGTTCGAGAGCTTCAGCGCAGACCCGCTTTTTCTCCAGCTCGTAGCGCGGGCGGTCTTGCAGCAGTTCTTCCCAGAACTCCCAGTCCGAATGCAGCAGCACTTGCACGATGGTTTTGCCGGGCGGAGAAAATTTCTCGCTGTAATTGAAAATGCGGACGGGAAATCCCTGGATGGTCACGTTCCCGATGGTCATCGGCTTTTGCAACAGCAGGAAGCGCAACGGCTCCTCGCCGGGGAACTCGCGCCCCACGCCGAAGCTGATGGTCACGATGGGGCAAAGATGCCGCCAGTTCGCGTAACACTCCTTGAGCTTCGGGCTGGTGTAACGGTCGCGCAGCAGATCGAACAACGTGCTGTGGCCGTCGCCCGCCGAGACCACGACATCCGCGCGCTCCTCTGTGCCGTCGGCCAGACGCACGCCCACGGCGCGGTCGTTCTCGATGAGAATTTCCTTCACCGTGGCGTTGTAAGTCAGCTCGCCGCCCAGGCCGCGGTAGCGTTCCTCAATGCTGGCGACGAAGTCGGAGCAACTGCCTTCCAGCAAACCCATCTGCCGGTTCGCCATCATGGACATGATCAGCATCACGAACCACACGGGCACTTCGGGCAGAAAAAGATTCACCAACATGCGGCGCAGCCCGTCGTTCTTCAGACTGCGGGCGTATTGCTCGGTGGGTTGATTAAACGGTCCGCCGTAGTAGGGCAGGGTGTGGCGCAACTGCCAGAACTGCTTCATCAGTCCGGTGAGGCCCAGCAGTTCCGGGGGTTTCTCCAAGGTGCCGAAAATGTCCGTGCGTTGAAATGCACGCACACCGCGCATGAAGCGGTCAATGAAGCCCGCATCTTCGGGCGCGATGGCTTTCAACTCGCGCGCCAGCCGATCCAGATCGCCGGTGAAACTCACCGAGCGTCCGGTAATTTCATCCGTGAAGTGAACGAAGGTTTCGAGGTCGGGAAAATGCCGCCCGTGCATCAGTCCCAGCTCGCGGTAAATTTCGTGACACGCAAGTCCGGGCCGGTGGCCCATCAAGTAGTGGATGCCGCCATCGATCAGGTAGCCGCGATTCTTCCACGCCTTGGCCACGCCGCCCGGTTCGCTGTGATGTTCGAGGATGCGCGTGCGATAGCCGTTCATCCGGCCATAGCAGCCGGTAGCCAGCCCGGCCAAGCCGGCTCCGATGATGATGATGGATTTTTCAGCCATGCTTTTGTGTTCCATGCCGCTGGCATTGGTTAGTGGGGCAGCCGTCCCGGCTGGTGTTGGCCCGGCAGGCGGGACGCCCACCGGACTATGGCAGCCGAGACGGCTGCCCCACTACGTTGCTTTTCGCGCGCGCCAGCAAACGGTCTGACGCTTGCTTGTTCAAGCCGTGAGTTGTAGAAAGCCGCTCCGTTTTTTTGAACGATGATCGCGCTTGATGGCCACCAACTCTCCATCGCCGACGCTTGGCAAATTGCCACGCGTCAGTCGCCTTGCGCCCTCGCCGAGTCAGCGCGTCCACTGATTCGTCGCAGTCGCGAACTGGTCGAATCGCTCGCCGCGCAACCGCGCGCCATCTACGGCATCAACACCGGCTTCGGCCCGCTCAGCGGCTTTCGCATCTCGAACGAAGATTTGGGGCAGCATCAGATCAACCTGCTGCATCACCTCACCGTCGGGCAAGGGCCGCTGTTCTCGCCGGCGGAAACGCGCGCCATCATGCTCACGCGTGCGAACGCGCTGGTGCGTGGCTACTCGGGCATTCGCGAGGAACTGATTGAGTTGCTTCTGGCCGCGTTGAACAAAGGCGTTCTGCCGGAAATTCCCAGCGAAGGCTCTGTCGGCGCGAGCGGCGATCTGGTGCCGCTGGCGCACATGGCCGGCTTGCTCGTGGGTTTTAATCACGCGTGGCTGAACGGCGAACGGTTGCCGGCCACCGAGGCCTTGCGCCGCGTGGGACTTGCGCCCGTCGTGCTGCAATGCAAGGAAGGTCTCGCGCTCGTCAACGGCACTTCCGTGATGACCGGCCTCGCCGCCCTCTCCACGCACGAGGCGGAAAAACAATTGCACTGGTTGGAGCTGCTCACGGCCTGCCTCTTCCAAGTGCTTGGCGGCGAACCGGAGGTTTTGTGCCAGCAGATTCACATGGCGCGGGGCTTTCGCGGTCAGGCGCGCGTCGCGCGGCGCATCAGCGATTCACTCCGCACGCATCCTGATTTCGCGCGGCGCATTGATGACCATCAATGGGGTTCCACGCACAAGCCGGTCGATCCCGGCGCGGAGATTCAAGACCCCTATTCGCTGCGCTGCACGCCGCAGATTCTCGGCGCGTTTCAAGAGGCGCACTGGCATGTCGCGGATGTCGTCACGCGCGAGCTCAACGCTAGCACGGACAATCCGCTGATCTTTCCCGACACCGGCATGGTGTTGCACGGCGGCAATTTTTACGGCCAGCAAATCGCGATGGTCAGCGACTATCAGCGATTCGGTTTGATCAAGCTGGCGCTGCTCGCCGAGCGGCAGATCGAACGACTCGTGAACTGGCGTTACAGCCGCGGCCTGCCGCCGATGCTCGCGGGCGGTGCGCCGGGGTTGAACTCGGGACTGTCCGGCGCGCAACTGCTCGCCACTTCGCTCGCGGCCGAAGCGCGTTTGCTCGGCACCGCTGCATCCATTCAGACGATTTCCACCAACGCCAACAACCAGGACGTGGTGAGCATGGGCTGCACGGCGGCGAAGATGACGCGCACCTGCCTGCCGCTGGTCTGGAAAATTCTGGCGATTGAAGCCATCACCGTCGTGCAGGCGGCGGACCAGCGCGGCGCAGAAAAAACTTTGGGCGGCGATTTCCGCAAGCTCTACGAACTCGTGCGCGGCGTCTCGCCGATGCTTGGCAGTGACCGTCCGCTCGCCGAGGACATTGCGCGCGTGACCGCGCTGCTGCAAACCGAGGAGGCCCAGCACCACTGCCTGGCGCCGTCCGGCGGAGATGATGGAGAGCGGGATTAAGATGAAGATGGTGATGACGATTCGAGGCTGGGAGATTTGTCTTAAACTTGATGCTAATCGTCATGCGTTCCAGTGATTCACATGTTAGGTCACATCGCGCGTCTGTGCATTTCAAGCTAGCCATTGTCGCGTTGTGTTTGCTGGCAGCAAGCTGCGCGCAAATTCGCACTGACACTTGGCGCGCATCGGTGGACAACGGCGATAAGCCGGGCATCGGTATCGAACTTACGCGCCGCGGTGAGGGGCTCACTGGCCGCATGTTCTTATTAGACCCGAATCGCCCGAAAAATTTCTCAGCCGGCTCTGCTCGACCGATGGAGATTCACCGCTTCACTGACAAGGAGGTTCGCTTTACGGTGGAGTGGAAGCCCAATGTTCACGACGAGATGATTCTACGACTGAGTTCGCCACTACAGGGTGAGAGAGTTCACGGAGTCCTTGAGTCGGCTGACCGTTCAGACACGCCGAGAGACTATGAGTTTGTTCGGACGAGATGATTTGAATATGAGTGTATGGCCTGACCATGCGCGAGGCTTGGGAGCATCACTATGAAGACTGACGTGGATGTTTTGATCATCGGTGCCGGCCCGGCTGGATCGAGCGCGGCGTCGCTGTTGCACAAACAGGGCTTCCGCCTGCTCGTCACGGAGAAGCAGCACTTCCCGCGCTTCGTCATTGGCGAGAGCCTGCTGCCGCACTGCATGGATTTGTTGCAGGAAGCCGAGTTGCTCGAAGCCGTGGAGCAGAAAAATTTCATCCACAAGAACGGCGCGGTCTTTAAACGCGGTGATGGGACGTGCAACTTCGATTTCTCCGCGCAATTTACCGCCGGTTGGAAATACACGTTCCAAGTGCCGCGTGCGGATTTCGACAAGACGCTCGCCGACGCCGTCGCGGCGCGCGGCGTGGAGTTCCGCTACGGCACCGGCGTGCAGGCGGTGAACTTCGCCGACTCGCACGCGACGGTGACGCTGGAGGACGAGAGCGGCGTGCGGCGTGATGTGACGGCGAAGTTCGTCCTCGATTGCAGCGGCTACGGGCGTGTGCTGCCGCGCTTGCTGAACCTCGAACGTCCGTCGCGTTTCCCGGTGCGCGAGGCGCTCTTCACGCACGTCACCGGCGATCACCGGCCCGAATGTCGCGAGGAGGGAAAAATCTGGGCGTGCATTCATCCCGACGGCGCGTGGCTGTGGATCATTCCTTTCTCCAACGGCAAGACCAGCGTGGGCGCGGTGGCGTCGCCGGAATTTTTCGCGAAGTATCCTTCTGACCCTGCGCAACGATTGCGCGCCATCATCGCATCCGATCCGAATGCCGGGCCGCGTCTCGCGAACGTGCAGTTCACCTTCGCGCCGCAGCGCATCGCGGGCTACGCGTGCGCGGTCGAGCGGTTGCACGGGCCGCGTTTCGCGCTGGCGGGGAACGCCACGGAATTTCTCGATCCCATTTTCAGCTCCGGCGTCACGCTGGCGCTGGCCTCGGCGAACCGCGCCGCGAAAGTCATCACGCGCGAACTGCGCGGCGAGACCGTGGACTGGCAGGCCGACTACGCCGACCACGTCATGCAGGGCATAAACACCTTCCGCGCCTACGTCACCGCGTGGTACGAAGGCACGCTGCACGAAATCTTTTTTGCTGCCGGCTCCAATCCCGGCGTGATGCGGCAGATCTGCTCGGTGCTCGCGGGCTACGTGTGGGATAAGTCGAACCCGTATGTCGCGCAGCCGGAGCGCGCGCTGCCGCTACTTGCGCGCATCGTGACCAGCCAGGCGCGCGCGAATGCCGCAGCCGTGGCCGCTGTTGCTTGATGACCGTTCACATGAAACCCGATTCTCGGCAGGAGCACCGGACAGCCTTGTCCGGTGATCGTGATCTGTTCAGTTGGGCACGTCTTGCCATTCCGACAACAACAGCGGACATGGCTGTCCGCTGCTCCGTCCGGTTCAACCCCGCGCGCCCATGAACTTTTTCAAACAAGATTCCCAGTCCGCCTTCGACGCGAAGTCCGAGGCGCAGCGCATCGCCTTCGCGCCGATGGTCTTTCAAGCCTGCCGCATCCTGCGCGAGCGCGGCGTGCTGGAGCTCGTGCAAAAAAGCCGCGAAGGACTGACGCTGAACGAGGTCGCGGAAAAAATCAGCCTGCCGCGCTACGGCTTGAAGGTGCTGCTCGAATCAGGCCTCGGCGCGGGCGTGTTCTGCCTGAATGACGGACGCTATACGCTCACGAAACTCGGCTACTTCCTGCTCCGCGATCCGATGACGCGCATCAACATGGATGTGGTCCACGAGATTTGTTACCGCGGCCTGTTCGATCTGGACCAGGCGCTGGAGCAAGGCAAACCCGCCGGACTGAAAACGCTCGGGCCGTGGAACACATTTTACGAAGGGCTGTCCTCGCTGCCGCCGACCGCGCGCGATAGCTGGCTCGCGTTTGATCATTACTACTCCGACCAGGCGTTCCCCGCCGCGCTGCCCATCGTCTTCGCGGACAAGCCGAAGCGCCTGCTCGACGTGGGCGGCAACACCGGCAAGTGGGCGGTGCAATGCGCGAAGTTCAATCCCGACGTGCGCGTCACCATCGCCGATCTGCCGCAGCAACTCGCGCTCGCCCGCGAAAATCTCCGCGCGCACGGCGTGGAGAACCGCGTGGACCTGCACGCGATGAACCTGCTGGACGAAGCCGCGCCCTTGCCCGGTGGCCACGACGCCATCTGGATGAGCCAGTTCCTCGACTGCTTTTCGGAGAAGGAGATTGTCTCGATCCTGCGCCGCGCCGCGCAGGCCATGTCAGCGGACAGTTCGCTCTACATTCTGGAACTGCTCTGGGACCGCCAGCCGAACGAAGCCGCCGCGTTTTGTCTGCAACAGACCTCGCTCTACTTCGCCTGCATCGCGAACGGGAACAGCCAGATGTATCACTCGGAAGATCTACTGCGCTGCATCGCCGAGGCTGGATTGAAGGTCGTGGAAGAACGAGACCAGGTGGGCCTCTACCACACCCTGCTCAAGTGCCGGAAGGCGTGAGTGGAGAGAAATTTTTAACCACGGAAGACACGGAAAACACGGAAGGGGAAAGAATGGAATGAAGGTGGTAGGGCGCGCTGTCCTCAGCGCGCCGGGGCGATGCTCCAGCAAGTTCATAACGTCTCTCCGATTCGAGCTCGGCGCGGTGAGGACACCGCGCCCTACCAGCGCCCGCGCTTCCAACCTGTCGGTCGTAATTTCCCTTCCGTGTTTTCCGTGTCTTCCGTGGTAAATTTTTCCTCATCGTATCGCCATCAGCCTCGGGTCTTCATCCTTCAGCCCGTATTTCATGAGGAAGCGCATCAAGCCCATGCTGTAGGGTGAGCGCCCCGCGAGTCCGGTGAAGATGCGGCCCATGTGTTTGTTGATGTGCGGATTCGCCAGCTTGATCAGTAGATTGCTCCGCATCATTTCGCCGACGCGGAACGACGTGAACATGCGACCATCGTAGAAGTAGTTCACGATCTCGTGCCACGTCTTGAGGTGGTGAATGACGCTCCGCTCGTAACTTTGAAACGCGGTGGTGCTGCCGTCGGCAATCGTCTCCGCCAGCGACTCCGCACTCGTCAGGCCGATGAGCAGGCCGCTCGAAAACACCGGATCAATGAAGCCCGCCGTGTCGCCCAGCAACACCCAGCCGTCGCCGAAAAGCCGTTCGGTGACGAGTTGGTAGTTCGTGTATTCCATCACGGGTGTCAGGCGTTTCGAGCCGGCGGTGGCCGCGCGCAGTACGGAGTCCTGTTTCAACAAATTGTCGTAACGTTCCTCCGGTGTCGCGCCGTGCTTCGGCGGATGTTCCGCGCCAATGACGATGCCGAGCGAAACGCGATCCGGCAGCGGAATGCGCCAACTCCAGCCGTGATCGAGGCGCGACGAATGCACGTAGCCGTCGCGTGAGAGTTTGTCGCGAAAGACCTCCGCGCGGTCGAGATGCGCGAAGAGTGCGGTGTCTTTTCGCCCGCCTTCGCGGCTGGGCAGTTCGAGCAGTTTCGGCAGCACGCGCGCGCGGCCCGTGGCGTCCACGAGCAAGTCTGGTTCGCCGTCAAAATAATTTCCCAGCGCAGCGCGCGTCTCCGCAGACAGGCACACGCGATCCGTGCCGGGAACGCGCTCCACTTTGGCTTCGACTTCAAACACCTTTGCACCCGCGCGCTTGGCGGTTTCGAGCAGCGTCGCGTCAAACTTGATGCGCGGAACGTTGTAGGCGTAATGCGGCATCTCGCCGGCGAAATCGCTGAACGTGAACGGGTAGTCACCGAACTCGGTCATGTTGAAGATCGCGCCCGGCTTGTATTTTCCGTAAGCGCGAATTTCGTCTTCGATGCCGAGCCGGCGCAGGATCAGCACGATGGCCGGCACGAGCGATTCGCCGACGAAGAGCGCCGCCGGACGCGGGCGATGCAGCATGGCCACGCGCACTCCAGCGCGTGCGAGGTGGGTCGCCGCCGTGCTGGCCGCCGGGCCGGCTCCGAGAAAAACCACGGTCTTGATGGGGCGTTGGGCGTTCACAGGACTTTCTTTGCTCATGTCTGACTCATTCCAATCCCTCGGCCAGCGCGCGCGCCAGGGTTTCGCGGTATTCGCCGGAGTTGATGTTCGCCGCGTCGGAAGCGTTCGAGAGGAAGCCGCCTTCGACCAGCACGGCGGGCCGGTTCTGATACCGCAGCACGCCCATGAACCGCGCCCGTTTCACGCCGTCGTCCTGGGCCTGCGTGGTGGCGACCAGCGAACGATGAATGCGGTAGGCCCAGGCGGTGTTCGCGGCATCAAACGAGTTGTTCGGGAAGACCGCGCGCTCGTCATCCACGAAGCCCCGCGCCAGCGTCGAGGCCATGCCCGTGGGCGTCAGGCAGAAAGTCTCGATGCCCGAGGCCTGCGTCTGCGGAAACGTGGAATTGAAATGCAGGCTGATGAACAGGTCGGCCTGCACGCGGTCGGCGAAGGCTGTGCGTTCGGGCAGGGACATTTCCACGTCGCTGCGCCGGGTCAGGAAGACGCGCCACCCGGCGTTGGTCAGCCAGCGTTCCGCGCGGAGCGCCCAGTCGAGGGCAAAGTCTTTTTCAAACCGGTTCTGGGCGTCGCGCGTGCCGGCGTCCGCGCCGCCGTGTCCGGGATCGAGGACGATGGTGCGGCGTGGCAGCGAGAACACCGCGCCCGTCTCGGCCAGGGGCATCAAGGTCTTCTCGGCATCCAGCGCGTGGATGTGCGGTTCCCCGCCGATCATTTGTGGCGCGAAGCCGAGCCACAGCACCGCGCCGTTCCATTGGGCCACGCGCGTGCCGACGGTGAGCCTGGCCCAGCCGTTCCGGGTTGGAACACGGAAGGCCGTCGCGCCGCCTGCCGCGATGCGTTCCAATGGCCCCAGGCCGGCGTGGTTGATCCACGCCTGCACGGGAATCCAGCCGCGTCCGAACGACCCGCCGCGCGGCCGGGGCGAGGGAGGCGCGTTGGTCAACAAACGCGCGGGCACCGGCCTGGCTCCGACGTCATCCAGGCCAACGACGGGCACCAGTTCCTGCGGCAGCACGAACATCTCGGGGGTGGACGGCTGGTGGGTGACGGAGTTTTTCGTCGGCATGGTCGGGGCGAGCGGGGAGTACGTTTTCCCGGCACAGCCGGCCAGCAGCACGCCCGCCGTCAGGACGAGCATGGCGTGAAGAAGTCGGGATTTGAACCGGTGCTTCACCGTGAATTCATCCCCCGGTTCATCCCTGGATAAAATAGCTCAGGCTCTCCAGTTCCATCGCCAGGTTCACGTTGCTCACCATCACGTCCTCCGGCACGACGAGCACGATGGGCGCGAAGTTCAGGATGCCAGTGATGCCCGCATCGACCAGCGTGTTCGTTACTTCCTGCGCGGACATGGCGGGGACGGTGATGATGGCCATCTTGACGTGCTGCGCGCGGATGATGTCCGCCAGTTCATCCATGCCATGCGCGGAGACCGGCAATTTTTTCTCCCGCAACCGTTTCACATCGGTATCAAACGCGCCGACGATTTCAAAACCTTCCTCCTGAAAGCCGCGATACGAGAGCAGCGCCGTGCCCATGTTGCCGACGCCGACGAGCACCACGGGCTGCAAGCTGCTGGTGCCCAGCAGAACGATGATCATCTTCGTGAGCTGGTCCACGTCATAGCCCAGGCCGCGCGTGCCGAACTGGCCGAAGTAGGTGAGGTCCTTACGTAGTTGCGTGGGCTTGACGCCCGCGACTTTGGACAGCGCCTCGCTGGAGACGGTGCGGATGTCGTTCGCCTTGAGCCGCTGGAGGCAGCGCAAATAGACGGAGAGACGATAAATCGTCTTGCGCGGAATTTCGGGGCGGTGCGCTTTCTTCAAGCCGGGGAGAGTCACGGCAAAGCGGACGGGGATCAAGCCCGCCTCACACAAGCGGAGCATGGAATGACGGATGGCGAATAAAGCGCCGGGATGTCACCCGGTTTAGGCCCGCCGGTTTGGGATTGATGATTCTCCCGGTTGCACCTGCAATCGGGCCGTGCGCGAAAAGATTTTGATCACCGGGCCGGGCGGACGCGTCGGCACGCAGATTGTGCCGCTCTTGCGCGAACATTTTGCGCTGCGGCTGTTCGAGGTGGAACCGCTCGCGCGGCGAGCGGAGGCCCAGGCGGGTGATGATGAATGGATCACCGGTGACATCCAGGACTTCGACGCGTTGCGGCGCGCGTGCGCGGGCGTGAGCGCGGTGATTCACCTCGCGGCGATTTCGGACGAGGCGGACTTCCACTCGAAGCTGCTGCCCGTGAATCTCGCCGGCACCTACAACGCCTTCGAGGCCGCGCGTCAGGCGGGCGTGAAGCGCGTCATCTTTGCCAGCACCGGCCAGGTGATTCTCAACTACGGACGCGAAACGCCCGTAACCGTGGAGATGCCGCCGCGCCCTTCCACGGTGTACGCCTGCACGAAAATTTTCGGCGAGTCGCTGGCCCGCTGGTATTCCGAAACGCACGGCCTGCACATGCTCGTCATCCGCCTCTGCTACTTTCGCGCGTACGATGATCCGCTCCTGCGCCTCCCCGGCCACGACGTGCAGCATGACTGGTGCAGCCCGGGCGACCTGACGCAACTGCTCGTGAAATGCCTGCGCACGGATTTGAAATTCGGCGTCTTCCTCGGCATCTCGAACAACACGCAGGGGCGCTGGGACTGGAGCAACGCGCAGGAACTCCTGGGCTACGAGCCGCAGGACAACGCGGCGGATTATCTGCCCAAAAAATAGAGGTCAGTGCGGTGTTGCCGGACGGGCCGGGGTGGCTACGATGCGGTCGTCGTCCGAGGCGTCTGATCCAAAAATTCAAGCAGGAGAAAAAGTGCATGAAACTCAAACGGAACAGCCGGCCGCCCGAGCTGGCCAAAGGACAGATTTGGAAAATCGGGGAGGCTCATCTGGAAATCACCCACCTGGGCAAGCGGCTCACCGAGTACAAGCGTTACCGCGACATCACCAAGCGCCGCGCCGTGCCC
>JBBQYK010000163.1:0-11224 GCA_038208765.1 Verrucomicrobiota bacterium | reverse complement strand
AGCGCCGCCACGCAGAACACGAAGACTGTGGTCGCCAGTTTCACGATCTAGTTCATCCGGTCCAAAGTCGAACGCCGGGGTGAGGTGCCCCGGCGTTCGCGTCATTTATTGAGCCGGAGGCACCGCGCCCGCCGGGGGGGCAGACTTCGGAGGCAGCTTCAACTTTTGCCCGACCTTGATCTGCGTCGTGGTCAGGTTGTTGAGCTTTTGAATTTCTTTCACGGTCGTGCCGTGCTTCGTGGCGATGCTGCCGAGCACGTCGCCGGACTTCACCGTGTAGGTATCGGCGGCTTCAGCGGTTGTCGCGCTGCCGTTGGCGGCGGGCGCGACGGTCTTCGCGGGAATCTTTACCACGTCGCCAATCTTCAACTTCGTCGGCACGAGATTCGGGTTCGCATCGACAATGGCCTTCAAGCTCACGCCGTACCTCAGAGCCAGCGTCGAGAAACTCTCGCCTTTGGCAATCTTGTGTTCGGCGAGCGCACCCGCGTCCGCAGGCGGGACGATCGGAGGCGTAACGGGCGGCTGAACCGGCGGAATGCCTCCGACCACATTCACAGGCGTGACCGGCGGCGGGCTGGTCGTCACAACGTCCGAGCCGAACGGCGGCGGCGTCAGGTCATTCGTCATCGGCGGCGGCGTGTCGGCGGTTTCGGCGGGCTTGTCCTCGCGCTTGCAGCCGAGGATGAGCAGGCCGCCGAGCACAACAACGTGGACGGCGAGAATGCCGAACACGGCGATGCGGACGTGCGACTTGCGCCGGGCTTGGGATTCAAACGAGCCTTGCGGCACTAACGGACTGGGTTCATTCATTTTTTTTCTTCGGCGCTCCCGGAGGAGCGTCCTTTCTGAGGTTGAGTTTTTTTCTATTTTTGTTCCGGCGTTTTCCCTCAAAAAACGCCGGGCCAAATTCTTCAATGGGTCAAAACGAGTGGGGCGGCCGTCCCGGCTGCCATCAGTCCGACGCGCGTCCCGCGGGTCGGTTCGACAGGCGGGACGCCCGTCGGACTGAACGCAGGCGAGACGCCTGCGCCACTAAAAATCACGCCACGATCCTGGGTTGTCATCCGCACGGAATTTCGGAGTCGCTCCACCGCTTCACGGAACACTTCTCCCCGGTGCTGATAGTTTCGAAATTGATCGAAGCTCGAACACGCCGGCGACAGCAAAACCACATCGCCGGGAACCGCCTCCTGCACCGCTGACGCGAATGCTTCTAGTAAACCGGGCGCGGTGCTGCAAGGAGTAAACTGGCCCCACGCCGCGCGAATTTTTTCCGCCGTTTCGCCAAACAAAAATGCGCCCTTCACGCGACGCGAAAGCACCGGACCCAGCTCTTGATAATCGAAGCCCTTGTCCTTGCCGCCGGCCAGCAGCCAGACGTTCGGCCCGCGCGGATTCTCGCCCTCGGGCATCGCTTCGAGCGCCTTCGCGACCGCGTCCACATTGGTCGCTTTCGAGTCGTTGATGAATTTCACGCCCTTGACCTCCGCGACAAATTCGCAGCGGTGCGGCGCGGGTTTGTAACTCCTGATCGCGGTGACCACGCCTTCGAGCGGGATGTGCAGCGCGCGACCGATGGCGAGCGTGGCCATGATGTTCTCCGCGTTGTGCGGGCCGTGGAGGAGCACGTCTTCCATATTGAGCAGCGGCCCGGTCCAACCCTCGACGCGGCTGATGATCAAAGTGCGGTCGAGATAAATGTCCGCCGTCTGATCCGTGGCGCTGAAGGTGACGAGCCGCGACGGAATCCGCACGCCAAGTTTTTTCAGATAGGCCAGCGCCTCGCTCTGGATGATCGCGCAGTCGAACGCCTCCTGATTTTCAAACAGCCGCGCCTTCGCGCGCACGTAGTCGTCCATGCTCGCGTAACGGTCGAGGTGGTCGGGCGTGAGATTCATCAGCACCGCGACGGCGGGCCGGAACATCTGAATCGTCTCCAGTTGAAACGAGCTGACTTCGAGCGTGACGTAATCCAGCGCGCGCGTCTCGTCAGCAATCGCGCAGAGCGGCGTGCCGATGTTTCCCGCGGCGATCGTCTTGAGATCGTTCATCGTCAGCACGCGCTCGACGAGTTCGGTGGTCGTCGTCTTGCCGTTGGTGCCGGTGATCGAAATGTTCAGCGCGAACGACTGCTGGTAGCCGAGTTCCAGTTCACCGATGAGCGGAATTTTCTTCGCGCACAATTCCACGACGAGCGGATTGTCGAGCGGCACACCGGGACTGATGACCGCGAAATCATACGCCAGGCTGGGCGCCGGAACCTTCGCCGGCTTCATGTGCGTGCGAACCATGGCGGGCGTGAACGGGGGCAGCTTGCGCACGCCGAGTTCCACCCGCGCGCCATGCGCGCGCAACCGCGCCGCCGCCTCGCGCGAGGCGGCGTTGTCCACGCCATCCACCGCCACGACCCGCGCGCCGCGCGCGATGAGCAGTTCCGCCGCCGCCACGCCGCTCAGGCCGAGTCCGATGACCAGCACATTTTTGTCTTCAATCGCGAACATAAATTTTTCTTTCGTGGTGCGTGCAGGCGTTTCGCCCAACACGTCACCGTATTTTCAAAGTGCTCAGCGCGACCACCGCGCACAGCACGCACAGGATGTAAAACCTCGTCACCACCTGCGATTCGTACCAGCCCTTCTTCTCGAAGTGATGGTGCAGCGGTGACATCAAAAAGATGCGACGACCCGCGCCGTATTTCCGTTTGGTGTATTTGAACCAAGTGGTTTGAAGCATCACTGACCCCGCCTCCGCGACGAACACTCCGCCCGCAATCACAAGGAGAAACGGCTGATGAATCAAGACCGCAATGATGCCGAGCGCGCCGCCCAGCGCGAGCGACCCGGTGTCGCCCATGAACACTTTCGCGGGATGACAGTTGAACCAGAGGAAGCCCAGGCCCGCGCCGATCATCGCCGCGCAAAAGACCGTCAACTCCCCTGCCCCGCTGACGTGCGGAATCTGGAGATACTTCGCCATGACCGCGTTGCCCGCGAGATACGTGACGATGAGAAAAACAATCGAGACGATGATGGTGCAGCCAATGGCGAGACCGTCGAGACCGTCGGTGAGGTTCACCGCATTTGAACTGCCGACGATGGTGAGCATCACGATGATCACACCGAGCACCGCGCTGCTCGCGACAGAATATTTGTAGAACGGCACCATGATCTCCGTGACGAGTGTGCGCGTCGCGGGCAGCCACAGCAGATACAGTCCGATGAACAATCCGAGCACCCCCTGCACGATGAGTTTCACTTTCGCCGCCGTGCCCGCGCCGGACTGCTTGGTGATTTTCGCGTAGTCGTCGTAGAAGCCGAGTCCCGCGAAGACCAGCACCGAGAGCAGCGTGAGTTGCACCAGCGTGTTCCACTGCGCCCAGAACACCGCCGAAATATCCATCGCTGCGACGATCAAAATTCCACCCATCGTTGGCGTGCCCTTCTTGCTGAGAACGCGCGCGAAGAGCGAGCCGCCTTCCTCTGCCTTGTCCACATAGTCCTGCCCGAACTTCAATCGCTGGAGCGCGGCGATCACTTTCGGGCCGAGCCACATGCTCAACACAAACGCCGTCAACGCCGCGCCCGCGCTGCGGAACGTGATGTATTGAAACACGCGCAGGCCGGAGAGGTTGTCCTCCCAGCTCGTGCCGCGACTCGCGTTGGTCAGGTATTGGCTCAAGTAGTAAAGCATCAGCCCAGGCTCTCGCTTAGTTTTTCCAGCCCCGTCACCCGCGAAGCCTTGAGCAAAATCACGTCGCCCGCGTGCGTGGTGTTTTTCAGCGCCGCCGCCGCCTCGCCCACGTCGCGGCATTCCGTCACGTCGCGCAAACCGGCGGCCCTCGCCGCCTGCGCGATGACGCCCGCCATTTGCCCGACCGTCAACAACCGGTTCACGCCCAACTCGGCGGTCTTGCGGCCCACTTCGTCGTGCGCGTCGGCGCTGTGCGCGCCGAGTTCCGCCATATCGCCGAGCACCGCGATGCGCTGACCGCGGCACGGGAACTCGTTCAAAGTCTGCAAGGCGGCGAGCATCGAATCGGCGTTGGCGTTGTAGGCGTCGTTCAAAATGCGAACACCGTTCCGTTCGGAAACTTGCAGGCGCATTTTCGGCGGCGGGCAGGAGGCGAGGCCGCGCCGAATTTCTTCCGCGCTCAAGCCGAGTTCCGCGCCGATGGCGATGGCAAGTGCGGCGTTCGTGGCCTGATGGCGGCCCAGAAGATTCACGCGATATTCGCCCGAGAAATCTTCCAACGGCGCGGCGAGATCGAAGTCCACGCCCGTTTCGTCCGTGCGGAGATTACCGATGCGCCAGTGGCTGCCGGAACTGAAACCGACCCGCACCACCGCCGCCTTGGTGCGCGCCGCGACGGCTTCTGCGAAACTCGTGTCGCCGTTGATGAAGAGTTTGCCGTCAGTGGGCAGAAGTTCTGCCAGCCATCCTTCCTCCTCCGCGACACCGTTCACGTCGCCGAAAAATTCCAGATGCTCGCGACCGATGCTCGTGATAACCCCGAAGCGCGGCTGAATCATCGCGACCAGCGGCGCGATTTCGCCGGGGTGATTCGTGCCGACCTCGAGCACCGCCGCCTCGTGATGCGACTCCAGCCGCAGCAGCGTGAGCGGCACGCCAATGTTGTTGTTGAAGCTCGCCTCGCTCCAGAGCGTGGAGAGGTTCTGGCGCAGCACCGACGCGATGAGTTCCTTCGTCGTCGTCTTGCCGTTCGAGCCGCCGACCGCGATGACCGGCAGCTTGAAGTCGCGCCGATATTCCGCCGCGAGCCGGGCGAGCGCCTCGCGGGTGTCTTCGACTGCGATGAGCGCGCCGTCGAAATTTAGAGGCAGCCGCTGTCGGAGGACGACAGCGGCTGCAGCGTCTTTACCCAAGACCTCCTTTAGAAATTGATGACCGTCATGCTTTTCGCCGGTCAGCGCGAAGAACACGTCGCCGGGTCGCACATCCTTCGAGTTCGTGCAGACGCGCCGTGCCAGCGTCTCGGGCGAGCCGGTCAATTGCTCGCCCGCGCACGCCTTCGCGACAAACTGCAGACTTCGTGGATCCATGCTCGCAACCATGTTCAAAAGACGCGCAGGGACAACCGGCGCGGCTGTAAAATTTCTTCGTTCTCGGAATCGGAAAACAGTTCGTCGTGGAGCGCGGGCGTCCCGCCCGCCCAGGGTGCCGAGGATTCCACGCTCACGCCGGACGGGCGAGACGCCCGCGCTCCGGCGCTCCGTTCTCGGTGCATCGCATCCAGATGCCGCTTCACCGCCAGGTCAACGCGCGCGCTCATCGCCCGCCTCCTTGCGGCAGATTCTCCAACGCCTCGCGCGCGTGGACGCGGTCGTCGAACGGCACCACCGTGTCTTCAAATTCCTGGTAGGTCTCGTGGCCTTTGCCGGCGAGCAGCACCGTGTCGCCGGGCTTCGCCATCGCGAGAATTTCTTGAATGGCGCGCGCGCGATCCAACTCCACCGCGTAATCACCCTTCTTGACGGAACGAAAACCTTCCTCAATCTGCCCCGCAATTTTCTCCGGCGGTTCCTTGCGCGGATTGTCGCTGGTGATGAGCGTGAAATCCGCGTGCTCGGCGGCGACGCGGCCCATCTTCGCGCGCTTGCCCGTATCGCGGCTGCCGCCACAGCCGAAGAGCAGGAGCACGCGCCCCTTCGTCACTTCGCGCAGGGTGGTGAGCACGTTGTGCAGCGCGTCATCCGTGTGCGCGTAGTCCACGAACACTGCGAACGGCTGGCCGCAAGTCACTCGCTCCAGACGGCCCGGCACCGGGGCCATGTGCGCGAGCGCGGACTGAATTTTCTTCACGTCGAGACCGAGCGCGAAGCCCGCGCCCGTGGCCGCCAGCGCGTTGTAAATGTTGTGGCGGCCAATCAGCGGCAGCTTGCAGTCGAAGTTTTTGTCCCTGGACTCCACGGTGAAACTCGACATCTCCGCGCCGAGATGAACCTTCGTCGCGCGCACGCTGGCCGCGCCCCGCACGCCGTAGGTCAGCTTCAACGTCACGTCCGATTCCTGCGCCAGCCGCACCCCGCTCGCGTCGTCGATGTTGATGACCACCGCGCCGCGCTTCGAGCCGCTGGCCGTCTGCGTGAAGAGCTTCTGCTTGGCGAGGAAGTAGTTTTCCATGTCGCCGTGGAAGTCGAGATGGTCCTGCGTGAGGTTCGTAAAAATCGCCACGTCGAACTCCACGCCCGCGACGCGCTGCTGCTCGAGCGCGTGGGAGCTGACTTCCATCACGCACGCCTTGCAGCCGCTCGTGACCATCTGCGCCATCATCTGCTGCACGTCGGCGGACTCCGGCGTGGTGCGCGTGGCGGGAATGACGCGGTCGCCGATCTCGTAGCGCACCGTGCCGAGCAAGCCGGTTTTGAATCCAGCCGCTTCGAGCAGCTCCTTGATCATGAACGCCACCGTCGTCTTGCCGTTCGTGCCGGTGACGCCGATGACTTGGAGCTTTGTGCTCGGGTGCTTGTAAAAGGAAGAAGCCGCACAAGCCAAAGCCAGTCGGGCATTCGGAACTTTCACCTTCGTCGCACGCGGCGAGGTGAAGCCGTTGCGCTCGCAAATGATCGCCGCCGCCCCGCGTGAAATCGCGGTGTTGATGTAGTCGTGCCCGTCCACGTTCACGCCGGGAATGGCGACGAACACCATGCCGGGCGTGACGCGCCGCGAGTCATACACGACCCCGGCGATCTCACGGTCCACCGGGCCTTCCACCTTGCAGCCGTGGACTTGTTTAAGCAGTTCTTTCAGGAGCATTGGATCAAAGTTTTTCGCGCGCGAGCACCACGGCGGGACGGCTCTTGTCGCCGGCCATCACGTCTTTCGACTCCTCGGGCTGCACGTCGGGTTTGAGGTTGAGAAAATTTGCGGTGCGCTCGGCGATGCGCTTGAACACGGGCGCGGCGACCTGCCCGCCGTAGTAGCCGGTCTTCTTCAGCGGCTCATCCACGGCCACGAGAATGCAAAGCTCCGGTTCATCCGCCGGGAAGAAACCGATGAACGAGGCGTAATATTTTTCCTTGGTGTAGAAGCCTCCCACAGGCTTTTCCGCCGTGCCGGTCTTGCCGGCCACGGTAAAATTCTCCAGCCTGGCCTGCTCCGCCGTGCCCGTTTCGACGACGCTTTTCATCGCCTTCACCGAGTCTTTTGCGGCGGCTGCCCCGACCACACGCCGGCTGATTTGCGGCGGGTAACGCACCACGGTCTCGCCTTTATCATCCACGAGACTGTCCACGATCATCGGCTTCATCAGCACGCCGTCGTTCGCGATGGCTGAGATCGCCATCACCATCTGGAGCGGCGTGGCGGTCACGCCCTGGCCGATGGGAATGCGAGAGATGTGGATCAGCGCCCAGTCCTTCGGACGGGCCAGCCAGCCGGCAACCTCGCCCGTCAGCGGCAGGCCGGTGCGCTGGCCAAAGCCGAAATCCCAGATGTATTTGAACGTCCGCTCCTTGCCCATTCGGATCGCGACCTTGGCCGTGCCGATGTTCGAGGACTTGGCGATGATTTCCTCGACATCAATCACGCCATGATGTCCGTGGTCGTGGAGAATGCGCCCCGCGAAACTGAACGCGCCATTCTCGCAGTCGAAACGATCCGAGAGCCGCACCACGCCGTCATTCAACGCGCCCGCCAGCGTCACCGTCTTGAACGTCGAGCCAGGCTCAAACATGTCGGTGATGATGCGGTTGCGGCGCGCAGCGGCGGAACTTTTTGACGGCAGGTTCGGATTGAAATTGGGCAGTGTGGCCATCGCCAGAATTTCGCCGGTGCGCGGGCGCACCACGATGGCCGAGGCGCTGGACGCATAATGCTTCGCCATCGGCGCGACGAGTTCCTCCTCCACGATCTGCTGCACGCGCGCATCAATCGTCAGCTTCACGTTCAGGCCCGGACGCGCTTCGACATCCTGTTCGCGGAAGATGAAAATCTCCTGCTTGCGGCTCGTCGCCTCGGTCTTCACCCAGCCGCGCGCGCCGTGGAGTTTTTCGTCGAAAGTTTTCTCGATGCCCTCGACGCCGGCGGGAAGCGAGTTGGTGCGCCCGTGCTTCACCACCCAGCGCTCACCGGTGAAACCGAGAACGTGGGCCGCCAGCGCGCCATTGGGATAATTGCGGACCTGATCGTCCTCGGTGTAAATCGCGCGCTTCCAGGCGAGGTTCAACTCCTCGACCCGCCTCTTGGGCAGCTTCTTTCCGTGCGTCAAGATCGCGAACTGGTTGGTCAGCGCGGAACGAATCTTCTCCCAGTCTTCGACCGCGACTTTTTGCTTCAAAATGACGTAACGCGCGGACACGACCGCGCCCGTCTCGTTCACCTTGGTCTTGCTCAACAGGTCGCGCAGCACGGTCTCATTCGTTTGGAGCAGTGGCGCGAGAAAGCGCGCGATTTCCGCCTCCTGCCCTTTCAAGGCGAACGGATCAGCGCACACCCGCTTGACGGGAATGCTGGTCGCGAGCGGACTACCCCGGCGATCCACGATGTCGCCACGCGGCGCCTCGCGATAATAGAAGTGGTCGTGCTGACCCTCGGCGAGCCGCGCGAATTCCTCGTGCTGCAAGACTTGGAGATCGACGAGCCGGCAGCCGAGCGTGACGAAGCAGACACCCATGATGATGGTTAGAAAAACCATCCGGTGGCGATTTTTTACGGCGTCCATCACTTGAGTCCTCCGTCACTGGGGCGAACACCGAATTGTGTTCTCCCGAAAACTTTGCCGGCCACCCGGTGGCGATCGGTTCCTCTCCGACGGCGTCACCGGGCAGCGGCGGCAAAAATCATTGGCGTTTCAAACGACCGAGCTGGTTCTCGGCGAAGAGCGTGCGGCCCTTCGGCGCGGGCGTGGCACCCGCAGGTGTTTCCACGATGGTCAGGATTTGGGATTGCGCCGGCTGGGCCAGCTGCAGCCTTCGTTCCCGCACCTGCTGTTCCAGGTACGTGGGCGACTGGAGCGTGAGCAGCGAACGGTACAGGCGCGCGTTGCTTTCCGTGAGGGTCCTCCACTCCTGATCGCTCTTCAGAATCTGCCGCCCCAGATCGTTGATCTGGTTTTTCTGATAGACGTAGCCGATCGCCGAGCCGCCGAGCAGCAGGCAAATCAACGCCGCCTTCGCACCCGGCACGAGCCAGGTCGCAGATCCATTTTTTCGGTTCCTTCCCATCTCAAGTTTTTTCCAACACTCTCAACTGCGCACTCCGGCTGCGTGGGTTCGAGTCCAGCTCGGTTTCACCCGGCTGAATCCCTTTACGTTGCACCCAGCGCAGCTCCGGCTGGCGCGGCCTCCTCAACTCCGGGACATCGACCTCGCCATCAATGGCGTATTCCCGCGTGCGTTCATTTCCAAACTCTCGGAGCAGCCGAACTTCCAGCGAATGAAACGTAATCACCGCCATTCGGCCGCCCGGCTGCAAAATCTTCACCGCCGCGTCCAGACCCCGGCGCAGCGAGCCCAACTCATCGTTCGTGGCAATGCGCAACGCCTGAAAAACCTGCGTCGCCGGATGCGTGCGCTTGCCGTGCCTGGGTGCGAGCCGCTCAATGAGATCCGCCAGTTCCTTCGTCGTCGTGAAGCGCTTTACTTTTCGCTGCTCGACAATCGCTTTCGCAAATCGCCGCGACTGACGTTCCTCACCGAACTCCCACAAAATCTTGGCGAGATCGAACTCGCTGCTTTCGTTGACCAGAACCGCCGCCGTCATCGACTGGCGCTGATCCATGCGTGAATCGAGCGGGCCTTCTGCGTTGAAGCTGAACCCGCGTTCTGACCAATCCAACTGGGCCGAACTCACGCCCAGGTCCAAAACGATTCCCGCGCAACTCGCCGGCGGAATCCATTCCGCCACCTCGGAAAAGTTTTCGCGCTTCAACTCAAACCGTCCCGCGAACTTCGCCAGTCTCTGCTCTGCCGCCGCCAGCGCATCGCCATCTCGATCCATGCCCCACAACCATCCGTCCGGCCCGCTCGCTTCTAAAATCGCCGCCGCATGACCACCACCTCCAAGGGTGCCGTCAAAATACTTCTCACCGCTGCGGGGTTGCAACGCCTCCACCACTTCCCCGAGCAAGACCGACTTGTGAACAAATTCTGGCACGTATGAAACCTCACGGCCTCAACCGCTGAATCAATCCACGCAATCGCTGCCAGACTGTCACCACCTTCACCACCGGGATTTCCATCGAGCCAACTTTCACCACGCCCGGCGTCGCTTCCAGCGGCTGCACGGCCGCCACCAGTTCCAAATCCGTGTCGCTCAGGTCGTTTCGCAGCGGCTTCACGTTGTCCAGCGACAACTCCCCCTGCACCGCCGTCCGCTCGACTGGTGCGCCCTGCTTCACGAATGGGTTCAGCTTCTTCGCCCACCCGGCGCTGGCTGCCGTTCTCCCCGGACGCGGCACTGGCACGGCCTTCGCCCGCTCGGCGCTCGAACCACTGAAATGTCTCACCGCCGGCTCCGTCGCGTTGCCGAAGGTCGGCAGCCCGCCCGCGCGCACCTTGTAGCGATGCGGCTGATCCTTCGCCTCGCTCAACGTGTTGGTTGTGTGCAACAGTTTCATCAGCATCATAGCTTCATGCCCACCACCGCCTGGGCCGCCACCAGATCGTTGTTCGCGGTCGAGTCCGCATGGCGCTTCGGATCCCAGATTTCAAACCAGCCCATCATCCCGACAAACTTCACGCTGCTCTTGATCCCCACCGCGCTCGTTAAAATTTCCGGCAGCAGGAACCGCGACGACTTGTCGAGCTTCAGCAACTGCGCCCGTCCGCTGATCGCCCGGGCCACCGCCAGCGACCGCTCGTCGCTCAACGACGCCTGCCCCACCGACGCCATCATCTGCTCAAAACGCAGCACCGGCAGCACCAGCAAGTAGTCCCGCTTCACCAGCGGCCACGGCAAAACCCAGAACTCGTCCTCCTGCTTCCTCTCCGCGCGCCAGCGCACCGGCAAGGTCACGCGCCGGCTGGGGTCGAGCATGTACTCGTCGTCCCCGGCATAAACCACCGGCTTCGCACTCGTTGACTTGGCTGTTGCCACGCATTTTCCTCCGCCTTCCACCGTCGTTCACCGTTTTCCTCCGCTTTTCTCCGTTTTCTGCCGTTTGGTTACAAGCACAAAAGAGGAATTTTCTTGGCCTGCTTGTGGACAAGTTATTCACCGACCGGAAATAGTCCGCCGTGCGCGTCGCCGATTTTGAATTTCA
>JBBQYK010000162.1:0-11270 GCA_038208765.1 Verrucomicrobiota bacterium | reverse complement strand
GGCAAGTTGCAGCCGGAGAAGGTGTGACGCAGCGCGGGCTTGTGACGGCGCGACACAAAAAGTATTTTGCGATTATGAAACATGAGTTCAGCGCTGAAGTGCATCGCGAAGGCGAATGGTTCGTCGCCTTTTGCCCGGAAGTCCCCGAGGCCAATGGGCAGGGCAGAACCAAGGTCGAATGCCTGCACAGCCTCGCCTCCGCCATCGAACTGGTCTTCGAGGAACGCCGCGAATCGGCGCGGCAGCAGCGTCAGTCTGATGTCGAAGAGGCTGTGGTCGCCATCGGATGAAACGCCGCGAACTCATCCGGCATCTGGAGGCGCACGGCTGCGCCTTCAAGCGCGAGGGCGGCGAACACACCCTGTATCACAATCCGACGACACGACAGATGCAGGCCATTCCCCGCCACAGCGAAGTTCCGGATATTCTGGCCAAGAAAATTTGCCGCAAACTCTCGGCGCCGGATCCCAAGTAATCATGCCCACCGGAGCCAAACGCTATCTGCTCGTCGCCGTTCTCGCGATGGTGGTGGTCTCGTACTTCTCCGCGCACTTCAACCGCTACTATCTCGGCCTCGCGATAGACATCGGCATCAACATCATCCTCGCGGTCAGCCTGAATCTCATCAATGGCCACACGGGACAGTTCAGCCTCGGCCACGCAGGCTTCATGGCGGTGGGTGCCTACACGGCGGCTTCGATGACTTGGGCGCTGAACGCCGCCAAGGTTTCGCCTGTTCTCGGTGAAATTTATTTTGCGCTCGCGTTGCTGATGGCGGGATTCGTCGCAGCGGCCACCGGACTCGCCGTGGGCATTCCCTCGCTGCGATTGCGTGGCGATTACCTCGCCATCGTCACGCTGGGCTTTGGCGAAATCATCCGCGTCGTCCTGCAAACCGCCGACACGCAGGCGAAACATTTCAGCGGCGGCATCGCTAGCATGTTGGAAAACATGGGCGGCGCGAGCGGCATGAAAGGCATCGCCTCGCTCACGAACTTCGGCTGGGCCTGGGCGCTGGCGGCAGTGACGGTCTTCGTCGTCGCTTCGCTGGTGAATTCGACTTACGGACGCGGCTTCCTCGCCGTGCATGATGACGAAATCGCCGCCAGCGCAATGGGCATCAATCCGGTGCGCTATAAGGTCACGGCGTTTGTCATCGGCGCGTTCTTTGCCGGCATCGCGGGCGGGCTTTACGCGCATCACAAACAGTTTCTCTCGCCCTCGGGCTTCGACTTCATGAAGTCGATCGACATCGTGGTGATGGTGATTCTCGGGGGCATGGGACGGACGGCGGGCGTGGTTATCGCGGCCATTCTGCTCACCCTGCTGCCCGAATTCCTGCGCGGCTTCGCGGACTATCGGATGATCATTTATTCGCTGCTCATCATCGGCCTGATGATGGCGCGGCCGCAGGGACTGTTCACGTTCGGCACCGCCAAGGGAGGCAAGGCGTGAATACTGGCGCGCTCATCGTGTCTTCAGCCCAAACGGGGCGTCATTCGATAGCCCAGGGCAAGGCCCTAGGTCGCAAGTTCCGAATTCAACTCAGCCCTGAAAGGGCGACACAGATTGGTTCCTCCCTTTCAGGGCTGATGTCTTTCCGCATGATCCACCCAGGGCTTTGCCCTGGGCTATCGAATGGCGCGCTTTCAGCGCTGCCACAGGCCTATCCTTGAGCGCCCCGATTCTCCAACTCGACTCCGTGACCATCCGCTTCGGCGGACTCACGGCGGTGTCGGAATTGAGCCTGAGCATTGGCGGCGACGAACTCGTTGGGCTCATCGGGCCGAATGGCGCGGGAAAGACGACCGCGTTTAATCTCATCACGGGCGTCTATCAGCCGACCAGCGGATCCATTCAATTTGGCGCGCAGGCGACGGGTGGATTGAAACCGCATCAACTCACGAAGCTCGGCATTGCGCGCACGTTTCAGAACATCCGGCTCTTTGCGAGCCTGAGCGTGTTCGACAACGTGCGGGCGGCGGTGCAAGTGCATCGTGGACAAGGCATCGGCAATGCGCTCTGGCGCGGGCGCGGGTTTCGCGATGGCGAGAGCGCGGTTGAGAAGCAAGTGCTGGAACTGCTCGACGTTTTCAAGTTGGCCTGCTTCCGCCATAACGAGGCGAAGAGCCTGCCCTACGGCGACCAACGACGTTTGGAAATCGTCCGCGCGCTCGCTACGCAGCCCAAGCTGCTCCTGCTCGACGAACCCGCCGCCGGCATGAACCCGACGGAGAAAGTCGAGCTGATGAAGACCATCCAGTTCGTGAAGGACAAATTCCGCATCGCCGTGCTGCTGGTCGAACACGACATGCAAGTCGTCATGGGCATCTGCCAGCGTATCGCCGTGCTCGATTACGGCGTGAAGATCGCCGAAGGCACGCCGGACGAAATTCGTTGCAACCCGAAAGTCATCGAGGCCTACCTCGGCGATCCGAAGCCCTGCGTCCCATGAGTTCCGCTTCCACCAACACCGCGCCTGTGCTGGAGGTGAAAAACCTCACGGTGAACTACGGCGTCATTGGCGCGCTGCACGACATCTCGTTCTCCATCCAGCGAGGTGACATCGTCACGCTCATCGGCGGCAATGGCGCAGGGAAGACCACGACGTTGCGCGCGATTTCTGGATTGGTGAAGGCCGCCAGTGGTGAAGTGATTTACGACGGCGCGAACATCACGAACACCCCGGCGCATCAACTCGTGGCGCGCGGTCTCGCGCATGTGCCGGAGGGCCGCATGGTCTTCGCGAACCTCACGGTCATGGAAAATCTCCGCATGGGCGCCTACCTGCGGCGCGATGATTTCCAACCGGAACTCGATTACGCCTTCAACATCTTCCCACGCCTCAAGGAGCGCGTGGGCCAGTTGTCTGGCACGCTCTCGGGCGGGGAACAACAGATGCTGGCCATCGCCCGCGCGCTGATGAGCAAGCCGAAGTTCCTGATGCTCGACGAACCGTCACTCGGCATCGCGCCGCTGCTGGTGAAAACCATCTTTGAGAAGATCGTGGAGATTAACCGCGAGCAGGGCATCACGATCCTGCTCGTGGAACAGAACGCGAATCTCGCGCTGGAGATTTCCAAATACGGCTACGTGCTGGAGACGGGGCGGATCATCCTGCAGGATAGCGCGGCCGCCTTGCGCCAGAACCCGAAGGTGAAGAGCGCGTATCTGGGTGGGTGAGCGTCAGGGAGCGCGGATCGCTGAGTCCGCGTGTCGTTGGACTCTTGAATAGATCGAGCCATCGGCTGAACACGATCACGCGAACTCGGCGGTCCGCGCTCCCCCAACACCCCTCCTGCGGCAGAAATCTTTTGGTTTCCGCGTCACCCGAGTGCTACTTTGGGCGGAATCATTATGTTTTCGCAACGAACGACGGCCTTTGTTTTGTCTATTGCGGCCGCCTGCACTTTTTCGCTGGTTTCCGCCCATGCCCAGATCACCAACGCCATCACGCGCGAGGTCTATTTGAACATCGGCGGCGGTTCCATTCCTGACCTGACGAACAATCCCGCCTACCCGAACAGCCCGAGCATTCAGGAGGTGCTGACGACCAGCATGGATGTCCCGGTCGATGCTTTTGAAAACTACGGCACGCGCCTGCGTGCGCTTGTCCGTCCGCCGACCACGGGCAGTTACACCTTCTGGATTTCCGGGGACGACAACTGCCAGCTTTTTCTCAGCACGGATACGAATCCCGCGAACCGGGTGATCATCGCCCGCGTCAACGCTTGGACCTCTTGGAAGGAATGGACGAAGGAAACCAACCAGCAGTCCGCCCCCATCCCGCTGGTCGGCGGGCAGCAGTATTATCTCGAAGCGTTGCAGAAGGAAGGCGGCGGCGGCGACAGCCTGAGCGTGCGCTGGCAGTTGCCGGGCGGAGCCATTGAGGAGCCGCTGCCGGCCACGCGCTGCATCAGCGTGGGCGTGACCGCGCCGGTGCTCACGCAGCAGCCGGCGAACGTGACCGTCGTCGAGGGCAACCAGACGACCTTCGCCGTGCGCTTTTCGCAAAGTTGGGGCGCGACCATTCAGTGGCGGCGTTACGGCACGAACCTGCCCGGCGAGAACGCCACCAATCTGCTCTACGGCCCGGTGTCGCTCTCGGACAGCGGGGCGGTGTTCAGCGCCGTGGTGGCCAATCCCTACGGCTCGGTGGTCACGACGAATGCCAAACTTTCCGTGATCCCGGACGCGACGCTGCCGACCGTTTCTTCGGTCGGCAATCTTGGCGACAATGATGTCATCACCGTCGTCTTCTCCGAACCAGTCGAGGCCGCGACGGCGCTCGCGAGTGGCAACTATACGATCAACAGCGGCATCGGCGTGCTCAACGCCACCTACGGCGTGGACACGCGCACCATCGTGCTCACGACCACGCCGCTGACCGCGAACGTCACCTACACGCTCACGGTCAACAACGTGCGCGACCGCGCGAACGTGCCCAACACCATCGCGGCCAACACCCAGCGCACCTTCTCCATCAACACACGGCCGCTGGACATTTCGTTCCTGAAATCCACCGCGGAAATTCCCGGCCCCTCGACGCGGCGCGGGCCGCTGATCATTTCCGAGGTGATGTATCACCCGACGAACCGCACCGACTTGCGGAACATCGAGTTCATCGAAATTTTCAACTCGAACCCGTGGTTTGAAGAAATGGGCGGCTACCGCATCAGCGGCGCGATTGATTACACGTTCCCGACCAACTTCGTGTTGCCGGGCCGCAGCTACGTGTTGGTCGCGGCGGTGCCGGCGGATGTGCAGGCGGTGTATGGCCTCACGGGCGTGCTCGGGCCGTGGGCCGGCGCGCTGGAGAACAGCGAGGGCAAGCTGCGCTTGCGCAACAAACAGGATGCCGTGCTGTTCGAGATGGATTACACGGGCGACGCGCCGTTCCCGGCGTCGGCGGATGGCGCAGGCCATTCGCTGGTGCTGGCACGGCCGAGTTATGGCGAGGCGGACCCGCGCGCGTGGTCGGCAAGCGATGTCATCGGCGGCACGCCGCGGACGAATGAAGTCGCGGGGGCGAACCCGTATCGCGCGGTGATGATCAACGAAATCCTCGCACACACGGACTTGCCGGACGTGGATTACGTGGAGCTGTTCAACTACTCGACGGCGCCGGTGAACGTCGGTCTGTGCGTGCTCACCGACGATGCGTTGACGAACAAGTTTGTCATTCCCGGCGGCACGACGATTCCGGCGAATGGCTTCCTCGTGTTCAACGAGACGCAACTGGGCTTCGCGTTAAGCGCGGCGGGCGAGACCGTGTATTTCAAGAATACGCAGGGCACGCGCGTGCTGGACGTGGTGCGCTACGGCGGACAGGAAAACGGCGTGGCCACAGGCCGCGCGCCGGATGGCTCGCCGAATCTTCACCGCCTGCAAAGCAAGACGCCCGGCGCGAGCAACCCCCGCCAGCGCGCGCCGCTCGTGGTGTTCAATGAGCTGATGTACGACCCGGTGAGCGACAACGACTTCGACGAGTTCATCGAGCTGCACAATCCCGGCACGAACGCGATCAACGTCAGCAAGTGGCGCATTCGCGGCGGCGTGAGTTTCAACCTCCCCACGGGCGCGAGCATTCCCGCCAACGGCTACCTCGTCATCGGCGGCAACAGCGCGCGGCTGCGGGCGAATTATCCGAACCTGAATTTCGTGAACTGTCTCGGCGACTGGAGCGGTTCGCTCAAGAATCGCGGCGAGCGCCTCACGCTCTCGATGCCCGACACCATCGTCGCGACGAACGGCGTCACGAACACCATTCACATCGTCGTGGATGAGATGACCTACGCGGACGGCGGACGCTGGGGAAAATTTTCCGCCGGTGGCGGGAGCAGCATGGAATTGCGCGACCCGCGCGCCGACCGCCGCCTCGCGCCGAACTGGGGCGACAGCCTTGAATCCGCCAAGCAGGGCTGGGTGAACGTGGAGGCCACGGGCACGATGGACCACGGCCTGGAGAGCGCGACGCAGTTGCACATCACGCTGCAAGGCGCGGGCGAGGCGCTGATTGACAGCATCGAACTGATCGCTCCGACCCTGGGCGGCACGAACCTGATCGGCAACGGCGGCTTTGAAAGCGGGGCGGGCGGCTGGGTTTTTCAGGGCAATCACAACGCCACGAGCTGGGAGACAACCGAAGGCTACTTGAGTCCGCGCTCCCTGCATCTGCGCGCGGACGGGCGCGGCGACCACGGCGCGAACCGTGTGCGTTATCAACTGCCGTTCACCGTGGCGAACGGGACGGCGAACGTGACGCTGCGTGCGAAGGTCCGCTGGTTGAAAGGCAACCCGAACATCCTGCTGCGGATGCGCGGCAATTATCATGAGGCCCCGGGCTTCACGCTCACGGCAAAAAATCTCGGCACGCCGGGACTGGTGAACAGCATTCGCACGACGAACGCCGGCCCGGCGATCACGGACGTGGCGCACTGGCCGCCGTTGCCCGCCGCGAGCGCGCCCGTGCTGGTCACGGCGCGTGCGCATGATCCCGACGGGCTGGCCTCGATGCTGTTGAGCTACCGCATTGATCCCGTGACGAATTTCACGACCCTGAGCATGACCAACAACGGCGCGGGTTTTTACAGCGCGGTCATTCCAGGACAAGTCAGCGGCACGACGGTGGCGTTCTATTTGCAATCGGCGGACAAGCTCTCGCCTTCGCTCGGCGCGACGTTTCCGAACAACGCGCCGGTGCGCGAGTGCGTGGTGCGCTGGGGCGACACGGCGGTCGGCGGCGTCGGACTCGGCACCTATCGTTTCTGGATCACGCAGAAGGTCATCGATCAGTGGAGCGCCGAGGAGCGCATGAGCAACAAGCCCAAGGACGTGACCTACATTCTCGGCACCAACCGCATTGTCTATAACGCGGGCGCGTGGTTTCACGGCAGCCCGTATCATTCGCCCGCTTACAATTCGCCGGTCGGGAACGCGTGCGATTACGACATGGGCTTCCCGCAGGACGACCGGATGTTTGGCGAGACGGACATCAATCTCTTCCGCCCCGGCAATGGCGGCGGCGACGGCACCGCGCAGACGGAGGTTCACGCCTACTGGTTTGGCGGGCAGTTCGGAGCGCCGTTTCTTTATCACCGTCCCGTGTTCATGTACGTGAACGGTGCATTGCGCGGCATCCATCACGACGCGCAGCAGCCCAACGGCGACTTCGTGGAGCAATGGTATCCCGATGACACGGACGGCGAGCTGCACAAGATTCAGATCGGCTTCGAGTTTGGCGACACCGCGTATGGCAACGGCGAGAGCGGCTTCTCGGGCGTGGGCGCGAACTTCGGGCGCTACCTCACGGTCGGCGGCGCGTTCAAGCAGGGCCGTTACCGGGCCACGCTGCCCTGGCGCTCGGCCTCGGCCGATGAGCAGAGCGATTACACGAACATCTACGCGCTGGTGAACAACACGCTCACGCCTGCGGCCATCAATACGGAAGCCTACACGACGGTGCTCACGAACACCTTCGACGTGCGCGAGTGGTACCAGACTCACGTCGTGCAACATCTCATCGTCAACGGTGACAGCTTCTCCTACGGCGGCGGGCAGAACGCGTTCATGTACAAACCGGCGCGCGAGACGTGGAAGTTGTTCCTCTGGGACGTGGACTTCGCCTTCGGCGGCTCGGCGTCGGACGCGAACTTCTTTGGCATCGGCGGCGCGGACCACGGCCCGCGCAACGATCACGCGCCCTTCACCCGCATTTACTGGCAGTGCCTGATCGAGGCGGCGAACGGCATGATGACGCCCGGGCGCTCGGACACGATTCTCGACGCGCGTTACAACGGCATGATTGCCAACGGCATGGGCGTGGGCAGTCCGGCGGGCATCAAAAACCACATTGCCACGCGGCGGGCCACGCTCCTCGCGCAGATCGCGGCGGCGAACACCTCGCCCTTCGACATCCAGAGCAATGGCGGCGCGGATTTTTCCAGCGGCAACAACCTGGTCACGCTCACGGGCCGCGCGCCCTTCCAGGTGGACCAGATCAAAGTGAACGGCGTGGCCTATCACGTCACTTGGACCGCGCTCAACAACTGGTCGCTGCGCGTGGCGCTGCCGACCGGTGCCAACGCGCTCAGCGTGATCGGGTACGACCGCTTCGGCAACGCCGTCAGCGGCGCGACCGACTCCATCAACGTCAGCGTCACCGCGCCGGGCGCTCCGCCGGAGAACAACCTCGTGATCAACGAAATCCTGTTCCATCCGTCCGTGCCGGATGCGGAATATGTCGAGCTGTTCAACCTCTCCTTCACCGTGAGCTTCGACGTCTCAGGCTGGCGGCTCGACGGACTCGATTATGTTTTCCCGGACGGCTTCATCATCCAGCCCCGCGCGTTCATCTTGATCGCCAAGGATGTCCTGGCCTTCGCGCAGGCCTACGGCACGAACGTCGTGCCGCACGGCATCTTCAACGGGAACCTCCAGGCGAACGGCGAGACGATCACGTTTGTTAAACCCGGCTTCACCGCCGCCACTGATCAAATCATCGACCAGGTGCGCTACGAAGGCGCGCGTCCGTGGACGACGAACGCCAGCGGCACCGGTGCGGCCATCCAGTTGATCGACGCGGCGAAGGACAACACGCGCCCCGGCAACTGGTGGGCGGAGTCGCGGCCCGCCGTGTATTCGCCGGAGGTCATCACGCCCCAAGGCGTGCGCGACGGCTGGCGGTTCTTCAGCGTGAGCGGGAGCGCCGGCACGGGCGAACCCGGCGGCGGCGTCATGCGGCTGCTGTTGTTTCTGGGCGAGCCGGGCAGCGCGCTGATTGACGACTTCTCCATCGTCTCGGGCACCACGCCGGGCGTCGGTTACAATTACGTGCGCAACGGGGACTTTGAATCTCCGCTCGACAGCGGGGTGACCAACAGTTGGATTTTCGGAACCAATTACACGAACACGCACATTGTGGGCGACCTCGTGCATTCTGGTTCCGGCGCGTTGAAGATCGCCGGCGACTCGATCGGCCAGGCCAATCCCACGACCTACAACCGCGCGATCCAGCAGTTCCTCGTGCCGTCCCCGGCGGTGAATTCCATGGCCACCATGAGTTTCTGGTACTGGGCCACGAACTCGGCCACGAACCTCTACGTCCGCATCCGCAACAGCGCGTTGCTGACCACCGCCACGAACAGCGGCCCGACCAACATCAACATCTTCTACACGCCGTCAAACTACGTCCCGCCGCAACTCCTCGCCCCGGGCACGAACACGCTCACGCCCGGCGCGGCCAACCAGGGCACGGCGAACATCTCGCCCATCCCCGCGCTCTGGCTGAACGAGGTGCTCGCGGAAAACGTGGGCGGAATTCTCGATGGAAACGGCGAGCGCGAGCCGTGGGTGGAACTCTACAACTCCGGCACGAACACCGTGACGCTCACCAACCTGTTCCTCGCGGACAATTACACCAACCTCGTGCAGTGGGCCTTCCCGCCGAACGCCACGCTCGCGCCCGGCGAGTTCAAAATCATTTTCTGCGACGGCCAGCCCGCGCAGACCACGGGCAACGAATGGCACACCAGCTTCCGGCTTGCGGCGGGCACGGGAAAAATCGCGCTCTCGCGCCTGTGGAACGGCACCACGCAGGCGCTGGATTATTTGAATTACGTGGCCGGCCCGGATCATTCCTTCGGCGCGTTCCCCGACGGCCAGTTGTTCACGCGCCAGGAATTTTTCTACGTCACGCCCGGCGCCACGAACAACCGCACGCTGCCGCCCGTCAGCGTGGTCATCAACGAATGGATGGCCGACAACGCAGGCGCGGTCGCCGATCCTGCGGACGGAAACTTCGAGGACTGGTTCGAGCTGTACAACAACAACAGCAACACCGTGAGTCTCGGTGGCTACTTCCTCACCGACGAACTGACGAACAAGTTCAAGTTCGAGATTCCGCCCGGCGTGACCATTCCGCCCTACGGCTACCTGCTGGTCTGGGCGGACAACGAGACGCAGCAAAACGCCGTCAACACCGGCGACCTGCACGCGAACTTCAGCCTCGCGAAGAGTGGCGACTCCATCGGGCTGTTCACGCCGGACGGCCTGGCCATTGATACGATTACGTTCTTCGGCCAGATCACCGACGCCACCACCGGACATTTTCCCGACGGCACCGGCCCGTTGCATTTCCTCTTTGACTACACGCCGCGCGCGGCGAACTACCTGCCGCAGCCGAACGTCGCGCCTGTGCTCGCGCCGATCCCAAACCGCACCGTCTTCGAGGGCGAGGTGCTGGCCTTCACCGCCACCGCCACGGACAGCAACGTGCCGGCGCAGACGCTGACGTGGACGCTGCTCGCGGGCGAGCCGACGGGCGCGATCATCGCGTCGAACACGGGCGCGTTCGGCTGGGTGCCGGGCGAGGCGCAGGGCGGCGGCGTGTTCAACCTCTCCGTGCGCGTGAGCGACAGCGGCAGTCCGTCGTTGAGCGCCACGCAAAGTTTCAGCGTCACCGTGCTCAAGACGAATAGCGCGCCCGCGCTGGCCATCGGCGGCGGACGCACCGTGAACGAGGGGAGCACCATCACCTTTAACGCCGTCGGCACCGATGGCGATGTCCCGGCGCAGACGCTGGCTTACGCGCTCGACTCCGCCGCGCTCGCGCTCGGCGCCACGATCCATTCCACCAACGGCACCTTCGCGTGGACGCCGGACGAAACGCACGGCCCCGGCGCTTACACCATGACGATCAGCGTGACGGACAGCGGCACGCCTGCGTTGAGCAACTCGGCGCTCGTGACCATCACCGTCAACGAGAGCAACACCCCGCCCGCGCTGGCGGCGATTGCCAATCGCACCGCCGCGCTGGGCGAAGTCGTCTCCTTCACCGCCACCGCCACGGACAGCGATTTGCCTCCGCAACTCATTACCTTCGACTTCGCCGTCACGCCGCCCGCCGGGGCGACCATCAACGCGACCAACGGCCTGTTCGCTTGGACCGCGAACAACGTGGGCACGAACACGTTCACCCTGCGCGCCACGGACAACGGGCCGGGCGCGTACGTGGACTCAAAAACCTTCGAGGTGGTGGTGAGCGCGCAGGAGTTGGTGACTTCGATTGGCCTCTCTAACCAGGTCGTGACGCTGAGCTGGAACGCGATTTCCAACCGCACTTACCATGTGGAGTTCAAGAACGACCTCTCGGAGACGAACTGGACGCCGCTGGTGACGAACATCGTGGCGAACGGCGAAACCGCCGCGACGACCGACGCCGTGAGCACGAACGCGCAGCGGCTCTACCGGATTGTGCTGCTGCCGTAGTG
>JBBQYK010000161.1:0-11277 GCA_038208765.1 Verrucomicrobiota bacterium | reverse complement strand
CCATCTCTCGCCGCTCACCAAAAACCGCGTTGAAGATGCACAGGTGCTCCGCTACGGTGCGCGCTGTGTTAGAAGATCGTTCCTACATGCGCGCCGATCCACATCGTTCGAGGTGGAGCGCATGGCTCATTCTGATCATCGCGGTGACGGTGTGCTTCGCGCTTCAGCAGATCGCGATGGTTTATTTTGGGCGGGCGGGCTGGATTTATAATTACCTCGGGTTGAGCACCGCTGGTTTGAAGCAGGGGTTCGTCTGGCAGTTGCTGACGTTTCAATTTCTCCACGTGGGACTCTGGCATCTGTTAGGCAATCTGCTCGGCCTCTGGTGCTTCGGGCGGTTTGTGGAGGAGCGGCTCGGGACAAAGACATTTCTCCAAGTTTATTTTTTCTCCGGTGTGTGCGGTGGACTGTTGCAGGCCGGGCTGGGCTGGGCCGCGCCGAATTATTTCGGAGCGACCACCTTCGGCGCGTCGGCGGGCGTGTGCGGATTGATTTCCGCTTTTGCCATGATGGAGCCGGAGGGGGAAATCCGCCTGTGGGGCATCGTGCCGATCAAGGCGAAGCACTTGCTCTGGATCGGGGGCGGCATCGCGCTGTTCTTCACGCTGGTGCCGAGCGGCGGCGGTTACGCGCACGCCGCGCATCTCGGCGGTTTTATCGCTGGCCTGGCTTACATGCGCTGGGACGCGAGCCGTCCGGTGCTCTCGTGGAACCCGCTGCAAGGCCGTCGGCGTAAGCGCGAACTGGTGCAGGCGGCGGCGAAGATCACGCGCTGGCGCGGGACACGCGAGGAAGTCGCGGCTGAACTGCCGCCCGAGGAATTCATCAGCAAGGAAGTCGATCCGATCCTCGACAAGATTTCCGCGCACGGCATCCACAGCCTCACGCCGCGCGAACGGCAAATCCTGGAAGCCGCGCGTGCGAAAATGAGGAAGAGTTGAGCCTCACCGGTTGAGGCGACTTCCCGACGGGCATTTTACCGGGACGAACCCGATGCACCCAACGGCGGGTGTGATTGGAAGTGGCGGTCAAGTCCGGCGGCGTAGCGCAGAATTGCATTCTGCTGTATCGCGGATTTTCAATCCGCAGGCTGATCGAACTTCCAACGCCTTCGCCCTCGCCGACGCCCTGCCGAATGCAATTCGGCGATACCGCAGATTACAAATCTGCGCTACGACTGTCCGCCACTTCTAATCACACCCCCGGCCAATTGTCGGATTGCCAAGCCTCCGCTGCTTCACGTAGAAATCCGCCCGACCGTTTGAACTAAAAATATAAATCATGAAGAAATTACTGTTCGTCCTGGCCCTGTCCCTCGCCGTCTTCCTGCCGCGTGCGCAGGCCATCATTAACCCGCCCTACCTCGGCTTCATCAGCAACGAGGTGTTCGACCAGCTCACCACCGTCACCAACGAACTGGCCGCGACCAACAACGTCGTCGCCAACAAGAAGCTGCTCAAAGTCCTGCTCGGTGCCCAGAAGCTCATCGCCAAGACCAAGACCAACCACGTCGGCGGAGCCAAGAGCCTCGGCGTGTTGAACAAGTCCCTCGGGCGTTCCGTGCTCTCGAATGAATTCAACCCCCTCATCCAGGGCACGGCGGACATCTATGTGAACGTCTTCCACAACCTCCTCGACGCCCTCGAAGATCGCGTGGACGCCTCGTACCCCGGCAAGGCCAACGAAGCCGCGCGCAAGGCGCTGGCGAAGTTCGAGGCCGCCATTGATAGCGCGGACACCAACTCGAACTTCCTCCTCGTGCTCAAAGCCCTGGGTGCCGCCGCCAAGGGTGAGATCGGCGCGCAGAAGGCCGTGTTCAAAGCCGAGAACGCCCCGGCCCCGCCGAGCGGTTTTTCCGCCACCATCGCCGGTTCCGGTGAACCCACCTTCCTCTTCAAACCTTTTCTCGGTTCGATTGCAGCCTCGCGCGTGGGCAATGGCGTGATCATCATCGTCCAAGATGTGAAAATCAGCGGCGGCGGCTCGACGGTGCGCCAGCGCGTGCTGACCATGAACTTCCCGGTGCTGGTCGATGGCACCTTCACCTACACGGTGGAAGGCGTGGGCAATAACTGGGACCTCAATTACGTCAGCTCCCTCATTCAAAACGGAAATGTTTCCGGTGATGCCTTCGAGGCCACCAGCGGCACGCTCACCGTCACGGTCAATGTCGCGGCCAAAAGCGTCATCGGCACCTTCTCCTTCACTGCGCCTGGCGAGAACAATCCTGGCAACGTGGCGCAAACTTCCAACGGGTCGTTCTCCCTGACCTGGCTGTAAGGTTTTTGAAATTCTGCAACGTCAACGCCGCCTGGAAAACCAGGCGGCGTTTTTCTTTTGCGCCCCGTGCGCAGTGCTTGGCACCCCGCTACTTCCGCGCTTCCGGCGTCGCCTGCACCGTTACCCGCTGGCCGGCGCGCAGCACCACAATGGACACCGTCTTGCCAATCTTCACTGCGTCCAGCGCGTAGGTGTAGTCGTAGATGTTGGCGATCTTCTGCCCCGCAAATTCCACGATCACGTCGCCGCCGAGCAGGCCCGCCTTCTCCGCCGGACTGCCGCCGCGCACCCCGGAGATTTTCACGCCCGCCACTTCCGTCGCGTAATCGGGAATGGTGCCGAGGTAGGCGCGGAGGTTGTCGCGCGAGCCGCCGCCCTGCGTGCTGCTGGCGACCTTCACGTAGTCGAGGCGCTGGGTGGCGTTCACGGTGTCGAGGAGCAGGCCGCGCGCGAACTTCACGATGCGCTCCAAACCGTCGTAATTCACCCGGTCCGCCGTGTCGGTGGGGCGATGATAATCGTCGTGACTGCCGGTGAAGAAATTCAACACCGGCACGCCGCGCGGATAGAACGCCGTGACATCGGTGGGCAGATACGGGTCGTCCTGCAACACGAGGTTGAAACCGGCGGCCACGTTCCGTTTCTCAATCGCGCGCCGCCACGCCGTGGAGGAACCGAGACCCTGGAGCATGAGCTTGTTGTCCCGGAGACGCCCGACCATGTCGAAGTTCAGGCACGCGACAATGTTGGTCAGCGCCACCGGCGGATGCTCGACAAAGTGCGACGAGCCGAGCAGTCCCAACTCTTCTCCGGACCAGAAGGCGAAGATGATTCCGCGTGCCCCCGGCGTCCCGCCGGGCCGCGATGTGCCAATTCCTGTTGTCACCACACCTCCACCCGGCGAGACGCCGGGGGCACTCAGTTCCCGCGCCAACGCGAGCACCGCCGCCGTGCCCGAGGCATTGTCATCCGCGCCGTGGTGAATCTGGTGTTCCTCCCCCGCCCGCAACATCGCCCCGCTCTCACCGTGACCGAGATGATCGTAGTGTCCACCCACGAGGACGTATTCCGTCGCGCCGCCAGACGGTGTCCACACGCCGATAACATTGCGGTCCGACTTCCTGATGTGCTCCACAGACGTCGTGAGCGAGACGGTGACGTTCGACAACGCGAAGCTGCCGATGGCGTGCGGGTCTTCCTTGTCGAGCGCGGATTGGATCGCGGCCAGATTCTTCCCCGCCGCAGAGAACATCTGCATCGCGGCATTGGTGGTGATGGACGCCGCGATGATGCCCGACCCACCGCCCGCCGAATCGGAGGAGAGCGCGGCCAATTCGCCCGCGTTCGGCGAGTTCGGCCCCGTGACGAAGAGAATCGCCTTCGCCCCGCGCTCGCGAGCGAGCATCGCCTTGTAGCGCAACCCCGCGTAGCGATTGAGTTCCTGCCGCCGCTTCGCGTCCACTTCCTCCGGCACGTAACGCAGCGCGAGCACGACTTTGTTCGAGACATTTAGCCCCGCGTAAGAGTCGTAGCCCTCTCCGAGTTTGCCGGGCACCGCGAGTCCATAGCCCGCGAACACGACCTCGCCGGAGACCGCACCATTGCTGGTGAAGGCGAGGGGTCGGAATGCCTCCTCCCCAAAGAATGGGATGTACCACCCATTGTGTTGTATGGCCAGTCGGTTCCGGTTTGTTGTCAACCTTACACCCGCGTTGAACTCGAACGGCTGGAAGAACGTGTTGCTCACGCCGAACGGTCGCAGCCCCGCCGCACGCAACTGTTCCGCGAGAAACTCCGCCGCCTGCCGCCCGCCCTCGCTGCCCGTCATGCGCCCGGCGAATTTATCCGACGCGAGCGTCGTGACATCTTTGCGCAAGCCCTCCGCGAGACTGGCGGCAGGTGTGTTGGTGGCCGACGGAACGGTGGAGGCTTTCGGCGCAGCCGCGAGGGCTTGGCGCGCGGTTGCGTCATGCCAGTCCGCAAGATGAATCTGTGATTTGCCATCGGCACCACGATTGGAAGTCCACGCCAGCTTCTTGCCGTCCGGCGAGAAGACCGGCAATCCATCAAAGCCATCGGTGAACGTCACCCGCACCGGCTCCCGCCCTCCGCGCGCGTCGGCGATGAACAGTTCAAAGTTCGCGAAGCCCAGCTTGTTCGCCGTGAACACCAGATAGTCCCCCGACGGATGGAAATACGGTGCCCACGACATGCACCCGAAGTCTGTCACACGCTGCGCGTCCGAGCCGTCGAGCTTCATCGTCCACACGTCCGCGACCACGCCGTTCGTCTCGAACCGCCGCCACACAATGCGCTGTCCGTCCGGACTAAAGAACGGCCCGCCATCATAGCCCGGCGTGCGCGTCAGTCGCCGCACCTCGGAGCCATCGGCGTTCATCAGGTAAATCTCCCCGAAGTAGGCGGGATCAGTTTCGAGCAGCTTGAGTTCAGCGGCGGACCACTGATTCGTCGGATACGCACTGCGCAACGAGCAGAAGACGATCAGTTTGCCATCCGGCGAGAACGCGCCCTCCGCATCGTAGCCGGGCGAAGTCGTGAGTTGACGAATGTTCGAGCCGTCGCGTCGCGCCACAAAGATGTCCATGGTCTCGTCATAGTCCCACGAGTAGCGCTTCTGCTTCCCCGACGCGCGGAAGTCGAACTCCGCCTTCTGCTTCTCGCGCGCGAGCGGGTCGTGATGCGTGGAGGCGAACATCACTTCATCCGCGCCGGGCCGGAAGAACGCGCACGTCGTCTTCCCCTGCCCCGGCGAAACGCGCCGCGAGTCGCCGCTCTCCAGATCGAGCGTGTAGATTTGGTAGAATGGATTCTCCGCCTCGCGCTCGCTCTGGAAGATCAGCGCCTTGCCGTCAGGAGAAAAATAACCTTCGCCACTGCGCCTGCCTTCAAGGGTGAGCGGCCGCGCGTTCGCGAGGAAGTTGGTTTCGCCGGACGGTTCCGCAGCGAGACACGCCGCCACGAGCGCGAGGCCAAACAGAGTTGCACGAATGAACATGCGCGGAGCCTAAGACGAAATCCCCACGCCGTGAAGCACGACCATCTCCGCCACCGCATAATACCAACGCCCTTCTTTGGAAAAATTCGTCTGCCCCCATTCGTCTGCCCTGATCCGGTCGGGGAAGGAAGGCAGACGAATAGGGGCAGACGAATTCCGAATTGTCTTCCCGAGGATTTGGGCGGACGAAGCTGGAAAAAAAGTCTCACGGCAAAGGAGTGTTGACCCGTTTCCGCTGCCCCGACACTTTGCGCGCGAACAAAGACCGGAGCGCATCATGATTATCCCGCCGACTTGGAATCTCCCCGAAGCCATTCGCGCGCGGCTCGGCGCGAGCACCTACGGACGCCAGCGCGCCATCATCGAGGAAGGCCACGTCCTGCTCGTGCTGCACAAGCCGCCCGGCCCCGATGACCGCACGCGCGAGGGCGTGCTCTTCTGGCGCAACACGGCGGGCGAATGGCAGTGCAATCGCGGCGGCCCCGGCCCCGGCGGCTTGAAGCGCCACGTGCAAGCCTACGTGGACATTGAGGGCAAGCTCACGCAGGACTACGAAGCGGCGGCGAGCAGCAATGCGTTCTTCGATTTGCTGGAATCGCTCACGCCGCTCAACCGCGCCGCACGTTCCATGCACGCCGCCTTGCAAGCCGCACGCGAGGCCGTGAAGCAGGACGCCTTCATCATTGAAGTGCGCGACCTCGCCTACGAGGCGGAACGCAATTTTGAGCTACTGGTCGAGGACGTGCGCAACGCCATCCACCACACCAGCGCACGCGAGGCGGAAATCCAGGCGCAAGCCAGCAAGGAGGCGCTTGCGGCCAGCCATCGGCTGAACATTCTCGCGGCGTTGTTCTTCCCGCTGACGGCCATCACCAGCCTCTTCGGCATGAATCTCCGGCACGGTTTGAACGAACACAGTCCGGTGATTTTCTGGATCGTCTTCGCCGGCGGAATCGTGCTCGGACTGGTGATCAAAAACTGGGTGACGGCGAAGTCGAAGGCGAGTGGTCCGATGACGAAAAGTGGCAGTTGAAGATGCGGGCCGGCCGAACGCTGCCCGGCCATCACTCGACCAACGTCTTGCAGTCCACCGTCACGGATGGCGCTGCGTTTCCCTTACGGACGATGACGAGCGGCAGGTTCGTGGAGATCACGTCGCCCTTCCCCGGTGCACAGGCGCTGTTGGTCGAACCGCAAAAGGGCGTGTGTTTGTCCCAGACCGCTTTCACCCGGTACGAGCCAGGCGTCACGCCGTAGATCGCAAACTCCACATTCGTGCTGAGCGACAAATGGTGCATTCGCCCTTCCCGAAAACCTCTTGGACTGTGAACCGCCAGATCTGCGATGAGTTGATGTTCAACCGGGGCGGCAAGGCCGGTGGATGATGAAGCACCTTCCGGCAAAAGCTGGATGCGCAAATACCCGTCGCTCCTGCCGGGAGGTGCCGGCAAACGCAGCACGCCCTGCACGCTCCCAAGGAAATTGTAATGGTAGCTGCGGTCGGGCGAGGCGAGACCATCCCAGCGGGAAAGCATTTCATCGGCCTTCTGGCGCTTGGTGGAATAGGACTTGAAGACGAAACGCGTCAACTCATCGTCCTTTGTAGAACTGTGTGAATAGCTGCTGAAGAACTGAGTGTCTTTGAGCCACGCTTCAATCAGCGGGCGATCCGCGCCAACGTGCCGCCGCCCGAGAAAATTCATGGCGTCCGCATCGTCTGGATTTGATTCGATCTGTTGCAGGCTCCGACGTCGCCCCTCCGCGGTCCAGTGGCTGGCTTGTTTTTCCGAAACCTGGATTAGGCTGCCATTGCTCAAGCTCCAACCGACCCAACGCTGATCCCAGTCCAGCCACAGACAAAAGAATTCCGGCTCGCGGCCGGGGAAAAAGAAATGGATGGAATCCTTTTTCCACCATCGAGAGGAGATCGAGTGACTGAACAGACGAAAATAGGCCATGCGCGGCAGATAGTTCGTTCCCATCACCACCGACAGTTCATTCGTGATGGCGACTGGAGGTGGCGCAAATTCCTCCAGCGAGTATTTGGCGAGTTGCCCGTTGGCGTCATAAATCGCCACGATGTCGTCCCCGTAACCGACCCGGTGCCAATTATCGAAGGTCACCAAATGACGGCCGTCCGGTGAAACTGAAGCCGACACCGGCGACGCTTCGTTGCTCAAATTCGCTTCCCACACCTTCGTCCTCTCGCCCCCCGTCAATTTGTGCATCGTGGCTTTCGCCCCATCGGCCTTTGTCGCCGGTTGAATGACCGCCACAAAGTTGCTGCCCTCGGAAAAAAACTCTTCCCGCGTGGGAGACGCCCATTGATCCGCTCGTGCAGATGTAATGATGAACAAGCTACAGACGAGGCCGGGCAGCATGTGGAATCTGTGCATGACTCGCAGGCTATCGCATTTTCTTCAGCGTGGAATGAAATTGTCAGGCGGCAGCCTGTAAAATTTGCGGATGCCCGTGATCCCGCCCACGCGGAATCAATCGCCCGCGCTTACCGTGACCTTCAACCCTTCGGCGCGCGCCAGTTGCCCCTGCACGCGGTCGCCGGTCAGGAAATTGTCGCAGTCCAGTTCCGGCGCCAGCGCGACATGCAGCACATCAAACCTGCGGCAGCCGAGACGGTCGGTGTGCTTCTCGGAGAGAACGCGCGCCACGGCCAGCGCGCCGTCCATATCGACAACGCATTCGATGAAAGCACGGCGCGCAATGAACTTTTTCAACAAGGCCAGCGCCGCTTCGCGCTCCCGCGTGATTGCCGCGCGTTCCGGGGCGGGCATGGAACGGCGTTGATGAAAGGCCCGCTGCCGTATGGCATTGGTGACTTCGAGGCCATGCAGAGGAAGAAAAAACACGGCCGGATGACCGAGATGACGATAGTCCGCCACGGCTCCCACTGTTCCCGGTTCCTCGACGAGAAGTTTCACAAGGAAGCTGGTGTCGGCGTAAGCCCTCATCGGCGTGATTCCAGCACAATTTTGGATAGGCTGATTTTCGAGCGCGGGCTGCGCAGAACTTCATCGAGCAGTTCGTCAATTTCCCGTCGGCGCTGTTCCTCGTCCTGGTCGGTGCCCCCGAAAAGTACGTGCTTACGTTCGTGGAAAAGCGAGGCAAGCTGGACAAGTCAGAAGTAGCGTTGAAATTTTCCAAGAAACATCACTCCATCAAAGATTTGTCGAAGCTCTAGTTGAACATTCCTCCTTCCCCCACCATGAATTGGCGCTCGCGCGCTGGTTTGGTCTTTTGCTTTTCCGCGCTGTCCATGTCGTGCAAGGTTTCGCCCATGAACGCCACAATGGGCAAATTCAGCGCGGCGCTGGCCACGGTGGAAACTCTGCCGGCGGACGATCAGGCTGCGCTGGTTGAAGTCGTCCACAAACGCCTGGCCGCCGCGCGACGTTCGGAAATGGTGCGCGAAGTCGCCGAGGCCCGCGGGGATTTTCGTCGCGGCAAGGTGAAGCGCGGTTCCGCTGCCGACCTCATGCGCGAGTTGCGCGGCAAATGAAGCTCGTCTAGTCCGCCAAGTTCACCCGTGCCACCCGGAAGCTGGCGCGCCGCAAGCCCGACCTGCTCGACGCCTTGGACGCTGCGCTCCGACAACTCGAAGCCGATCCCTACCAACCCTCACTGCGGACGCACAAACTCTCCGGTGATTTCGCTGGATGCGGGGCGTGTTCAGCCGGATACGACTTCCGCATCGTGTTTGAATTGGTTCGTCCGACGAAAGCCGCCGAAATGGAAATTCACCTGCTCAACGTCGGCACGCACGACGAGGTTTATTGAGGACTGTCTTCCTCCTTCCCCTCCCGCTCCGCTCCTGTAACTTTCGCGCGCCATGAATGGCGCTCGTGCGCTGGTGTGGATTTTTACCATGATTGCGACTTTGAATGCCGCCGCTGCCGTCTCGCCCACTTCGACAACTTCGTTGCCGTCCATCCCGCCGGATGTGCGGTTCGTCACGCTCGACAACGGGCTGACGCTCATCATCCGCGAGGACCGCTCGGCACCGGTCGTCTCGGCGCAGGCGTGGTGCCGCGCGGGTTCGATCAACGAAGGCCAGTGGCTCGGCGCGGGATTGTCGCATGTGCTCGAACACATGCTCTTCAAGGGCACGACCCATCGCGGGCCGGGCGTCATCGACAAGCAGGTGCAGGACGAGGGCGGTTACATGAACGCCTACACCTCGTTCGACCGCACGGTCTATCACATCGACGTGCCAAACACGGGCGCGAAGATCGCCGTGGATATTCTCTGCGACATCATGATGAACGCGGCGCTGCCCGCCGACGAACTGGGCAAGGAGATGGACGTGATCCGCCGCGAGATGGACATGAACATCGATGACCCGCGCCAGCGGGCCGCGCGCCGGCTCTTCGAGGTCGCTTACACGCAAAGCCCGTATCGTTTCACGGTCATCGGCTATCCCGACATTTTCAACGGCCTCCAGCGCGAGGACATCTTCAACTACTACCGCGAGAAATACGCGCCGAACAACGTGTTCTACGTCGTCGTCGGCGACATCAACGCGCAGGAAGTGGAGGAACAGATTCGCGCCGCTTACGCCCAGTCCAGGATGTGGACCCTGCTCGCGGAGCCGCTCGTGATTGAACCGATGCAAGTCGCGCCGCGCGAAATCATCGAGGAAGCCACCGTCGAACTCGCGCACATGCACATGAGCTGGCACATCCCGGACGTGCGGCATCCCGACATGCCGCTCATCGACGTGCTGGCGACCTTGCTCGGCAATGGCCGCAGCTCGCGCCTCTATCAACAGGTGCGCGAGAAAAAGGGCCTGGTGAATTCCGTCGATGCGTGGACTTACACGCCGGGCGGCGCCGGTATCTTCGGCATGAGCGCGATGATGGAGGCGGACAAGTTCGAGGCCGCGTGCGCCGCGATGCTCGCCGAACTGGAAGAGATGAAGAACAAACTCGTCACGCCGGAAGAACTGACCAAGGCCGTGAAGCAGTTCACCGCCGGCACGCTCTCCATTCGCAAGACCATGGCCGGCCAGGCGCAGGACCTCGGCGGCAATTGGATGGCGGCGAATGACTTGAACTTCTCCCAGCGCTATCTCGAGGCCGTGAAGCGCATCACCCCCGAGGACTTGCAACGCGTCGCGCGCACGTATCTCACCACCGAGAATCGCACGCTCTACGCGCTCGTGCCCACAGGCGGAACGCCCGCTGGTTACAAAGTTCAACCCGCCGCCACCACGCTGACCATGCCGCGGGCGTGAGCCACCCAACCGGGATCATTTGCTCGCCGTCTGCGCCCCGCCCTTGATCGGTACCGGCACGAACGCGCGGACCAGTTCATTGCTCTTCGCGGCGTAGTCGTAAATCCGCACCGTGCCGTCGAAGCCACCGGCGGCCAGCCAGTTCGTTGTGGGATGGAAGGCCAGCGCGAAGACCGCGCCTTCGTGGCCCTTGAAAGTCGCCACACGCTTGCCGTCCTTGCCCGCCGTGAAGACGCGCACTTCCGGCGCGGCCCCGGCCACGGCGATGTTCGTGCCGTTCGGCGACCAGGCGACGGCCTGCACGGGACCGCCGAGGCGTTCATATTCCTTGATCAGATTCACGTCGTTGTTTCCGGCGGTGCGGCCCTGGTTCTCCGAGATTTTGTAGATGCGCGATACGCCGTTCTCGCCGCCATAGACGACGAGGTCCTCCTTCGGATGGCGCACGAAACAGAGCGCGCCTTCGAGCAACTTGTTGATGTCGTCGATGAACTGGCCGTTCGACACCTCGATCAATTTCATTGCCTTGTCGCGGCTGCCGCTGAGCATCCGCTTGCCGTCCACGAGGAACGTGGTGCTGAAAACCCAATCGCTGTGATTGTCGAACTTCATCAACTCCTTGCCGTCCTTCACGGAGAAGACGCGCACCGATTTGTCCGCACCACCGACGGCGACACGCTCCGAGTCTGGCGAGAAGGAAAGACCGTAGAGCGAATCAATGGAGGCTTTA
>JBBQYK010000160.1:0-11353 GCA_038208765.1 Verrucomicrobiota bacterium | reverse complement strand
GCGGAAACTACGGGAGCACTTTTGGGGTCGCAAGGATTTTTCCCGGCAGCGGAAGTTGCACGCACGGAGCAGAGTTTTCCACCGCAGCAAACGCGGGGTGCGAGTTCCCACGCCTTCAGCCGGCCAGCGGGAGGGCGCGTGGCAAACCTGCATTCCGAAACGTCACCTTGACGCGAGCGGTGATGGGCCTTCTAAACAATGCGACACATTCGAAAAAAATTCTGAATTGGAATTACTTTTTCGCTGTGGCAGTAAAGAATCCACAAAACAGATGTCTGCTCGAATTGGAAAAGAATTATTGCTGGCGACCAAACCCTACGCCGTGGACTCGACGGTGCGCAGTTGGTGGCATGTGCTGTCCACGGGCCTACTGGTCGTCGCGGCCTTCGGCGGGACGCTGGTGCCGATGCATTGGGCCGCGCGACTGGCGTGCAGCGTCGCCGCCGGGCTGCTGACCCTGCGCATGTTCGTGATTTATCACGACCAGCAGCATCACGCGATTCTCCCGCGCTCGAAGGTGGCGGAAATGCTGATGCGCGTCTTCGGCGTGCTCGTGCTCAGTCCCAGCAGCATCTGGCGCAGTTCGCACAATCATCATCACAACCACAACTCGAAGCTGCGCGGCGCGCACATCGGCTCGTTCCCGATCATGACCGTCGAACAGTTCCGCACCACGTCGGCGGACAAGCGGTTCAAATACCTTTTCATGCGGCACCCGGTCACCATCCTGTTCGGCTACGTCTTCATCTTCCTCTTCGGCATGTGCGTGTATCCGTTCGTGAACCAGCCGTCGCGGCACTATGATTCGATCATCGCGTTCGTCATTCACGTCGCGCTGGCCGTGACGGTCACGGTGTTCGCAGGCTGGGCGGGGCTGCTGTTCACGATTTTGATTCCCTTCCTGATTGCGTGCGCCATCGGGTCGTATCTGTTTTACGCGCAGCACAATTTCCCGACCGTCACCTTCAGCACGAACGCGGGCTGGACCTACGAGACGGCGGCGCTGGTCTCGTCGAGCTTCATGAAGATGAATCCGCTCATGCGCTGGTTCACGGCGAACATCGGCTACCACCACATTCATCATTTGAACGCGCGCATTCCGTTCTACCGGCTGCCCGAGACGATGAAGGCGTTTCCCGAATTGAACGCGCCGAAGACGACCTCGCTCTCGCCGCTGGAAATTTACCGCTGCCTGCGCCTCAAGGCTTGGGACGTGGACGCGCAACGCATGGTCGGCCTGCGCGAAGCCAGGCGCGCGGAAGCGCCATCGTCGGCCAACGTGGCCCACAACTGAGCGCGCGGGCCGGAAGTTCCGGGAGCGGCGAAAGCTGCGCTCCACTTTCGGCGTTCGCCACATTCAACATTGAACCCTCATTCTCCCCGACTAATCTCCTGACGTGCCACGCAAGGAAACGGAACGCACTCCAGAACACCGCGGCCTCAACGACATCATCGGTGTCGTCCTGATCGCCATGGCGTTGCTGTTGTTCATCGCCATGACGTCGTTTGATCGGAGTGACGTCGCCGCGAACACCACGAACCGCAACGTCACGCCGCACAATCTGATCGGCGGGGCCGGCTCGTGGATCGCGCACTTTTTCTTCCAGGCTTTCGGCGCGGGCGCGTTCGTGCTGCCGATACTTTGTGCGCTGTTCGGCGTCGCCTGTTTCTGGAACGCGCTGCATCATCTCCGCCGCCGCTGGCCGTGGGGCGTGGTCTTGTTCCTGTGCTGCGTGGGTTTTCTCGCGCTGTTCACGGATACGAAAATCATGGATGCGCTGGCGAAGAACCCGAAGCACGAGGGGGCGGGCTTCTTCGAGAATGCCGCCTTCAATCTCGGCTCGGCCAGCGCGGGCGGCATCGTGGGCGTGTGGATGAACCAGTTGTTCGGCAACTTCGGCAAGCCGGGCGCGACGATTATTTACCTCACCATCTACGCGGTCAGTTTGCTCTACCTGACCAACTTCAAGCTCGGCGAATGGCTGCGCACCATGTTCGAGAAGACGCCCGTGGACGAAGAAAAGATGTCCGCCGAGGAACGGGCGCTGGAGAAACGCGCGCGGGACTTGGAGAAGCAGGCGAAGAAACTTCAGGACCAGGTCGAGCGCTCGAAGGGCAAGCCCGAGAAGCTCGCGAAGAGTGAGAAGACCGAGAAGTTTGCCGAACCGCAGGATGACAAGGTTCCGCTCGGCGCAGATTTGCAGCCCGTGCCGGAGCCGTCGGTGCGCGACCTGAGCATTACGTCCGGCAAGGCTACGAAGGGTGCCAAAGGCAAATCCGTCGAGTCGGCGGATGATGTCATTCTGATTCCCGCGCAAGAATTGGCGGCGGCCAGCACGGCGGACATTCTCGGCAAAGGAAAAAACGCGAAAGACGCGCAGGACGCTCCGGAAGAAATGGCGGATTTGCCGGAGCCAGTCGTGACCGTGGATGGCGAGCCCGCGCTTGCCGCTGCGAACGTGGCCGAGGCCACCGCCGACGCTCCATCCATCGCGCCGCCGCTGGTGCCGAGGCCGCGCCTCGCGCCGAAGAAGAAGCCGCTCGCCGTGGCCAGCACGCCGATGATTGGCAACTACCAATTGCCCGGTCTCGACCTGCTCAATCACCCCGAGCCAAACCTCGTCCCGAGCGAAACCAAGGAGCAGCTCATGGAGCGCGCCCGCCTCATGCAGCAGACGCTCGCGCAGTTCGACATCGAGGTGCAGCTCGGCGACATCACCAAGGGGCCGACCATCACGCGCTACGAGTTGCATCCCGCACCCGGCGTGAAGCTGGAAAAAATTTCCGCGCTCTCGAACAACATCGCCGCCGCGCTCAAGGCCGAGCGCATCCACATCCTCGCGCCCGTGCCCGGCAAATCTTCCGTCGGCATCGAGGTGCCGAATCTGATCAAGACCAAGGTCATCATGCGCGACCTCTTGGAATCGGATGAGTGGAAGAATACGAAGGCGCGCATCCCGCTCGCGCTGGGCAAGGATGTCTATGGGCACCCCATCATTTGCGACCTGGCGGAGATGCCGCACATGCTCATCGCTGGCAGCACCGGCTCCGGCAAATCCGTCTGCATCAATTCCATCGTCGCGTCGCTGCTCTACAAGTTTTCTCCCGATCAACTTCGCTTCGTGATGATCGATCCGAAAGTTGTCGAGCTTCAGCAATACAACGCGCTCCCGCACCTCGTCGTCCCCGTCGTCACCGATCCGAAGAAGGTGATTCTCGCGCTGCGCTGGGTCGTGAACGAGATGGAGAAGCGCTACCAGATTTTTGCCAGGGTCGGCGTGCGCAACGTCGCCTCCTTCAACGCGCGTCCCAAGGACAAACCGATCCCCAAGTCCGAGCCGGAACTGCCGCTCACGGTGAAGCGCGAAAAGATCGAGACGAACTCCGAGGGCTTCGCCGTGGAACTCGACGAGCAGATTGTCGTCCCGCGCGACGAGGACATCGTCATCCCGGAAAAACTTTCCTACATCGTCGTCATCATTGATGAACTCGCGGACCTCATGCTCGTCGCGCCCGCCGATGTCGAGATGGCCATCGCGCGCATCACGCAGATGGCGCGTGCTGCCGGCATCCATTGCATCGTCGCGACGCAGCGCCCGTCCGTGGATGTGATCACGGGCGTGATCAAGGCGAACATCCCGGCGCGCATCGCGTTCCAAGTGGCGAGTCGCGTGGACTCGCGCACGATTCTCGATGCGATGGGCGCGGATAAATTGCTCGGCAAGGGCGACATGCTGTTCCTCCCGCCCGGCAGCGCGAAATTGAACCGGGCCCAGGGCGCGCTCATCACGGATCAAGAACTCCAAGGCATCGTCGATTTCATCGCCAAGCAGGGCAAGCCCAGCTACGAGATGGAAATTCACAACGCACTTCAGAAGATGCCCAGCAGCACCGGCACCGGTTTCAACCCGGACGAAAGCGGCTGCGACGAGGATGAGGAGATCATCCAGAACTGCATCGAAGTCATCCGCAGCGAACAGAAGGCCAGCGTCTCGCTCCTGCAACGCCGCCTGAAGCTCGGCTACGGCCGCGCCGCGCGCATCATGGACGAACTGGAAAATCGCGGCATCGTCGGCCCGAGCGTTGGCGCGGAGCCGCGCGAAATCCTCATCGACCTCGACCACGGCAACGCCGACGGCGCGGAGTCGAAGCACGGGGTGTGAGGTCGTAACGCCGGCTTGCCAGCCGGCAAGTTGCGAGACATTCCTGTCTCGTGTTCATGAACCGAATTCCCTGGCTCCCTCCAAACTAAAATTCGTCTGCCCCCATTCGTCTGCCTGTCCGCTCCCCGGCCCATCTGCGGCAAACGAATCAGGGCAGACGAATTACTGCCCGGACTCAGACCAGCACATCACTGATAACTTCCCCATGCACGTCGGTCAGGCGGCGCTCGATACCGTTGTGGTAGTAGCTCAAGCGTTCGTGATCGAGACCGAGCAAGTGCAGAAGTGTGGCGTGGAGATCGTAGATGGTCGTGACGTCCTGCACGGCCTTGTGGCCGAACTCATCCGTGGCCCCGTAGCTGAAGCCGCGTTTCACGCCCGCGCCGGTGAGCCAGACGGTGAAGCCGTGCGGATTGTGGTCACGGCCCGTGGCGCCCTTTTGAAACGTGGGCATGCGACCGAACTCGGTCACGAAGGCGACGACCGTGTCCGCGAGCAGGCCGCGTTGTTTCAAATCTTCGATGAGTGCCGCGCACGGCTGATCCAGAATCACGCGATGCACGTCGTATTGCTGCTTCAGCGTCTTGTGCCCATCCCAATTACCCACGCCCTCCCCCATCGCATACGCGCCGTTGAAGAGCTGCACGAAGCGCACACCGCGCTCGACGAGCCGCCGGGCCAGCACGCAGTTGCGCGCGAAGCCGGCCTTCAGTTTGTTCGCGTCGTTCACGCCGTAGGATTCGAGCGTGGCTTGGCTTTCCTTGCTCAAATCACCGGCCTCAGCCGCGCTCAGTTGCATCTTCGCCGCCAGTTCATAGCTCGCGATGCGCGCGCTCAATTCACTGTCGCCGGGATGACGCGAAAGATGACGCTCGTTGAGCAGCTTGAGAAAATCGCGCGTGCCGGCTTCCCCGGCGGGAGAAACTTCCTTGGGCGTTTCCAGATTCGGAATCGGCTTGTCCGCTGTGAACGCGGTGCCCTGAAACATCGCGGGCAGGAACGCCGAGTTCCAATGGTTCGGCCCCATCTGCGGCACGCCGCGCGGATCGGGAATGGCGACGAATGCCGGCAGGTTCTGCTGCTCGCTGCCCAGGGCATACGTCGCCCACGCGCCCATGCTGGGAAAACCGTCGAGGATGAAGCCCGTGCTCATCTGATTTTCCGCCGGCCCGTGCGTGTTCGATTTCGCGGTCATCGAGTGGATGAAGCAGAAATCGTCCGCGAGATTCGCGAGGCGCGGCAGCATGTCAGAGATCATTTTCCCCGACTGGCCGCGCGGACGGAATTCCCAGAGCGGCCGCGCGAGATTGCCATTCTCACCCTGGAAAGTGATCAGCTTGTCGTTGCCCGGCAGCGGCTGGTCATGGCGTTTGATGAGTTCGGGCTTGTAGTCCCACGCATCAATGTGACTGAGCGCGCCCGAGCAAAAAATCACGAGCACGTTCTTCGCCTTGGGCGAGAAGTGCGGCGGACGCGGTGCGTAAGGATTCTGCGGCGACCAGGTGGGGCGGGCGGGTTCCTTGCCCAACATTCGTTGCTCCGCCAGCAACGCTAGCAGCGCCACGCCGCTCAGGCCCGTGCCGCCGTGGCGCAGGAAATCCCGGCGGTTCAACATCCACCGACCGGCATTGGAGAGTGAATTCATGGCAGACGAATTTGGGCAGACGAATTATTTTTCAAAAGTAACCAGTTCAAACGAATTCGGGCAGACAAATTATGGCCGCTTCATTTCTCCCTCCGGAAAAATTCGTCTGCCCCAATTCGTCTGCCAATCAGTCCACATAAATAAACTCACTGGCGTTGAGCAGCGCGCGGCAAAAAATCTTCGCGCCTTGCTCGCGGATCAGCTTCACGCCTGCCGCGCGTTCCTTCCGATCCGGCGGGCGTTGAAAAGCCAGGGCAAAAGCCCGCTGCACCTGCGCGCCCTCGTCGCGACCTGCTTCCTTCTCCAATCGCGCGGCGAAGAACTCCGCCTGTTGCATCATGAAACTGCTGTTCAGCAGATTGAACGCCTGGAGCGGGGTCGTGCTGCGGCTGCGCTTCGGCGCGATCTGCCCGCCGTCGGGACAATCAAACGAACCGAAGATGCCATCCGGCCGCTGGCGCACGACGGTGCCATAGACCATGCGATGAAAAGTATCGGCGGGCCATTCACGGCGCGGTGCATAGACGCGCACGTAGTTGTCGTTCGGCTCGAAGAAGCTGAAGCCGGGGCCGCCCGCGCGCAGATCAAGTTGGCCGCTCACCGCGAGAACGGCATCGCGAATCGGTTCCGCTTCCAATCGCCGGGCCGGGTAGCGCCACAGCCAGCGCGACGAAACATCCACTGCCATCCCTTTCTCACGCGCCTCGCTCGACTGACGATAGGTTTCGGAGTTCACGATGAGCCGGTGCAGATGCTTCACGCTCCAGCCGTGCGCGACAAACTCCGATGCCAGCCAGTCGAGCAGTTCGGGATGCGTCGGCGTCGCGCCGTTCACGCCGAAGTCGCTCGGCGTGCTGACCAGTCCCTCGCCGAAATGATACTGCCAGACTCGGTTCACCATCACGCGCGCGGTCAGCGGATTTTCCGGGTGCGTGATCCAGGACGCCAACGCCAGGCGACGCATCTGGTTCTCCGTGTGGTTTGTGGAAGCCAGATTCAAGGAGGCTGCATCGAGCGTGAACTTGACCGACACCGCGCCCGGCGCGTTCGGCGCGACCACTTCGCGCTTCATCAACGGATCACCGCGATGAAACCGAAACGTCGGCTCGGGTTGCGCGACGAAGGAGCCGCCGTAAATCATCGGTGACTTCGCCAACTCGGCGATGCGCGCCTCCAGGATTGGGCGCTGGCGAGAAAATTCCTTCGCCCGGATCGCGTCAGTCGGCGAGAGCTTCGTGAAATCCACGCCGGACGGTTGCTTCTTCACCGCTGGGTAGCTCTGTCGATCCGCAGATGAAGCCACGACGCGCCAGTCGTTCGAGTTCAGAGCAACCTCGATGCGATAATCCACCGCGAGCCGATCCTTGAAACGCTGCTCGTGGTCGCGGCCCCAGACGATTCGATCAATGGTCACAGCTTCGGGAAATTCTAGTTCCACCCACCCCCTCCCGCGCTCGTTGGAAATCCAACTGCGGCTGTTGCCGTGCTGGCCGTCGTTCAGATGCTCCAGCCGGTGCAGCTCGGAATTCGGATACACGCTCGAAGCACTGGCCTTCGTTCCGGCCGTCGCCAGCGCCACGTTTCGTGGCGCGGTTTCGGCGGTGAAAATCTCCAGCTCATCAAGGCACGGCTCGGCGTCACTCGACTGCGCGATGGTGAAACGCACACGCTTCGCCGCGGCCGGAGTGAGTCGCTCGATGTTCCGGCGCGTGTTCACCGGAGCGCGCAAGACATTGGTGTCGATGACACCGACTTGCGCGCGCGGCTCGAACTCTTCCAATTCGCGTTCGAGTTTCATCAACTCACCACGGCTTTCGGCCAGCTCCTGCTCACGCCCGCTTTCGGTGGCCGCGCGAAGTTTCCGTTCGCCATGTTGCACGCCCTCGAAGACCGCCTTCATCGCGAAGTAATCCGTCTGCGGAATGGGATCAAACTTATGGTTGTGGCAGCGCGCACACCCGACGGTCAGGCCGAGAAACGCGCTGCCGGTCGTGCTCACCATGTCGTGCAATTCGTCAGCGCGTTGATTGGCGGTGAGCACCGGGTCGGGACTCTTTACCTGGTCCCACGCCCCGGCGACGAGGAAGCCGGTGGCCTCGTCCACACCGAGCGCGTCGCCCGAGAGTTGCTCCGTGACGAACTGGTCGTAGGGCTTGTCTTCATTGAACGCCTGAATCACGTAGTCGCGATACGGCCAGGCATTCGCGCGTGGCTGGTTCATCTCGAAGCCATGCGACTCGGCGAAGCGCACCACATCAAGCCAGTGCCGCCCCCAGCGTTCGCCGTGGCGCGGCGAGGCGAGCAAACGCTCGACGAGATGGGAGTAGGCGTTGGCGTTCTTGTCGGAAACGAACTTCTCCACCTCCTCCGGCGATGGCGGCAACCCGATCAAATCAAACGACAGCCGGCGGATGAGCGTGCGGCGATCTGCGGAGGGCGAGAGCGACAGTTTCTTCTCCTGAAGTTTTGCGACGACGAAAGCATCAACGGCACTTTGAGATTTGCTCAGTTCCGGCACGACCGGACGCGCGACGGGCATCAGCGACCAGTGAGTTTTCTTCTGCGCTGCTTCCGGCCAGGCCGCGCCTTGATCAATCCACGCCCGCAGCACGCCGATTTGTTCCTTCGTCAATCGCTCGCCCTTCTGCGGCATCTGCATGTCCGGTACGAGTCCGGCGACGAAATGGACGAGCGGACTGTCCGCGCTGCGACCGGGGCGGATGTCCGGCGCGTGATTCTCCCCGCCCTTGAGCGCCGAGGCTTTGTCATCCAGCCGCAAGCCGCCGCGCTGCTTGTCCACGCCGTGGCACGAGAGGCAATGGCGCTCGAAGATCGGCCGTACGTCGCGCGCGAAGTCGATGGTCAATGAAGAAGGCGGCGGGAGCCGGGCCACATCCACTGCGGCGGCACCAGCGGAGGCTGTCGCCACAGCGAGAGCCAGCATCGAAAACCATGTGTGCATCCGGCGCATTTCTTCGGGTGAATCGTGCCGGATTCTTAAAGCACGCCACCGCCGAAAGCCAACCTGCATTCTGGTTCGGACGTTCCGACGGGCACCTCTGCGCCGTTCTGCCTTTCACTTCTTCTGCGCACGCGGATGAAACTTCTTATGCACCTCGCGCAGGCGGCTGCTGGCGACGTGCGTGTACACTTCCGTGGTGTTGATGCGCGCGTGGCCGAGCAGTTCCTGAATCACGCGCAGGTCCGCGCCGTGATCGAGCAGGTGCGTGGCGAAGCTGTGGCGCAGCATGTGGGGCGTGATGTTGCGCTCGATGCCGGAGAGTTTCACGCGCTGCTTGATGTGCAGCCAGAGCGTGCCGCGCGCGAACGGCGTGCCTCGCTGCGTGAGAAATACATTCGCCGGCGAACGCGGCGTCACGAGTTTTGGCCGGCCCGCCGTGAGGTAATGGTTCATCGCCTCCACCGCTTTTCGGCCGCACGGCACGACGCGTTCCTTGTTGCCCTTGCCGATCACGGTGATGAAGCCTTCCTCCAGATGCAATTGTTCCAGACGCAGATTCCTCAACTCCGAGATGCGCAGGCCGGAGGCATAAGCCAGTTCGAGGATGGCCTGGTCGCACAGTGTCGCGGGCGTCTGTAGCGGCAACGGTTGCAGAAGCTGATCAATTTCCGCGTTGCTCAAGGACTTGGGCAGGCGCTTCCAACGGCGCGGCAGCGAGAGGTGCTCGGCCAGATTGACGGGGAGAAATTTTTCATTCTCCGCGAAACGGTAGAAGGCCCGCAGCGCGGCAATTTCCAGATAGACGCTCTCCGAACTGAGCCGGCGCAGAGACTCGGGCGGCTCGGTTTCGAGCGGGCGCTGGCCTTCGTCTTTGAGGAAATTGGTGAGGTGGTTCAGTTCGATCTGCTTCCAGTCGGTGAGCTTCTTTCCCGCCGCCCAGTTCACAAAGCGGGTGAGCAGGTAGCTGTAATTTTTCTCCGTGCTCTCGGACTGCCCGCGCTCGTGGCGCAGGTAGGTCAGGAAGTCCTCGACGAGATGTTGCATCAGACAAAAGGCAAGCTGGGGCGGCACGGTCAGCCCACACAGTTACTGTACTAAGACCGGCATGAATGCGAACAGGCCAGATAACAAAGCTGAAATCAAGCCGAGCCATGCCAGTCCGCGATGTTTGAACCCAAATAGGACAAGGCTCGTGAACAGAAGCAGCGGCCACACAACCCAAAATACCCAGACTAACCACATGTAAGAAGCGCCTGCGCGGCCAATGACCGGAATGCCGAATGCAAGTGTGATCAAAACCAACACCCAGAGCCGTCTTCCGTCTTTGGCTTTGAAATTCATGTTGCAAATCGCAGCCCACCTCTCCCTAAAACAAACTCTGCACCGCAATCCCCAGAATGCTCAGCGGCCCTTGGTCCTCCAAACTCTCCGTCGCCTTGTCGAGTTTCTGGAGGCTCACCTTCACATTCTTGTAGAGCGACTCGTCGTTCACGATTTTGCCCAACGTGCCCTGGCCGCGATTCACCTTCTCCAAAATCTCCCGCGCGTTCGTCATGGCCAGCGTCATCTCGACGTAAAGTTTTTCGTCCTTCGCCAGTTTGCCCAGCGTCCCCTGCCCCGCGTTGATCTGCGTGATGATGGAGTTGGCGTTGGTCATCATGCCCCGCGCTTCGAGCACGGTGGATTTGAGTTCCGCCGTTCCCGCCTGCAAGCCCACGACCGCACTGAGCGCCGTGTTGTAGAGCGTATCTTCGTAGAGCATTTTGCCCACGCTGCCTTTGCCGTTGGAAACCTGTTCCGTCACCATCCGGGTGTTCTCCAAAATGGCGCTCAGGTTCGTGGAATTCTGCTTCATGAAGTCGGTGATGGGTCCGAAGAGCGGCGCAAGATTGTCCGGTGAAAAACCTTTGGCCAGTCCCTGAATGTCGCCCGCCACGCCGTCGAGCTTCGCCATGATCGCGCTCAAGTCCGGCTGCTCCGTGGTGGAAAGGATCGCGCCCTCGACCGCGCGCGGCGCGTTGGCCGAGCCAAAGTCGAGCGAGACAAAGTTCTGCCCCATCAGCCCGGTGAACTTGATTGTGGCCTTGCTGTCGGTGCGTATTTCGGCATCGGCCTGCCTGACCTTCAGCGTCACGCGCACCTTCTCGTTCGCGAGGCGGATGTCGTCCACGCGGCCGATTTCCACGCCGGCCATTTTCACGAGGTCGCCCTGCTTCAAATCCTGCGCGGTTTGGAAGTCAGCATAGACCTTGTATCCGGGCTTGAAGAAGTCGGCGACGCCGGCCATTTCCAGAACGAACAAGGCGGCGAACAGCGTGAGGACAAAGAAAACGCCGAGTTTGGTTTCGAGAGAATTTCTCATAAGGCTCCTAGGTTGCTCCTGCGAGTTGGGGTTTGAAATCAACGGTTAGAAATTTTTGCACGAGCGGGTCGGCACTGCGACGCACTTCGTCGGGCGTGCCGAGCGCGATGATTTGTCCCTCGTTCATCATCGCCATGCGGTCGGCGATGCCGAACGCCAGATCGCGGTCATGCGTCACCACAATGGACGTGACGTGGATGCGCGCCTGCAAATCCAGAATC
>JBBQYK010000159.1:0-11353 GCA_038208765.1 Verrucomicrobiota bacterium | reverse complement strand
TCCTCTTCACCGACATCACGCGCGCCACGCCGAACGACCGCATCATTCCCTGGCTGCTGGGGCATGTTGAAACCGTGGTGCCGCGCGAGAACATCACCTTGCTCAACCAGCTCGGCACGCATCGTCCAAACACGAAGGCCGAGTTGGAGAAAATGCTCACGCCCGCCGTCGTGGCGAATTACCGCGTGTTGAATCACGAGCCGGAGAACGACGACGCGTTGCAACAAGTCGGGGTGATGAGCGATGGCGTCCCTGCCCTCCTGAACAAGCACGCGCTCGCGGCGGACTTGCGCATCGTCACTGGTTTCATCGAACCGCATTTCTTCGCGGGGTTCAGCGGCGGCATCAAGGGCATCATGCCCGGCGTGGGCGGGCTGCGCTCGGTGATGAGCAATCACGGCTTCCGCAACATCGGCGATCCAAACGCAACCTTCGGCATCAACGACGGCAACCCACTCTGGGAGGAATTGCGCGACATCGCCTTGAAGGCCGGGCCGAGTTTCATCCTCAACGTCACGCTCAACGAGGAACGGCAAATCACGAACGTTTTCGCCGGTGATATTTTGAAAGCGCACAAGACCGGCACCGAGTTCGTGCGCCAGAACGCGATGCAGGCGGTGGACGAATCCTTCGATGTCGTCGTGACCACGAACAGTGGCTATCCGCTCGACATGAATTTGTATCAGGGCGTGAAGGGCATGAGCGCGGGCGCGCGCATCATCAAGCCCGGCGGCACGCTCATCCTCGCCGCCGAGTGCAGCGAAGGCATTCCCGCCAACAGTCCGCTCGACAAATTGCTCCGCGCCGTTTCTTCCCCCGAAGAATTGCTCGGCCTGCTCGCGCAGCCCGGCTTCGTGCGCGCCGAGCAATGGCAGGCGCAGATTCAAGCCATCATCCAGCGCAAGGCCCGCGTGCTGGTCCACAGCAAGATTCCCGACGACGTGATTCGCGCCGCGCATCTCCAACCGTGTCACGACATCGCGGCAGAAGTCGCCAGTTGCCTCCGCGACCTTGGCCCGAGCGCGCGTGTCGCGGTGCTGCCGCAGGGGCCGCTGACGATTCCGTATCTGGTTGGTGGTGCGGCGCAGTTGCAGCAGGCGGCGTAAAAGTGCGTTGCGCGGTGCCTGATGCGGCGGCATGGTTCCGGCATGAGCTTCATTGGAACAGTCACCGAGACCGGAATGGTTGCGCTTCCTGCGGAGGCCAAGCTGCCCGCAGGAACGCGTGTTCGCATCCTGACTGAAAACGAGGACACAGCCAGCCCCACCCTGGCCGAAACTTTCAAAGAATTCATCGGCGTCTGCGATGATTTGCCCCCCGACCTCGCGCGCAATCACGATTATTACACATACGGCACACCCAAGAAATGAGCCTGATCTTTGCCGACACGTATTTCTTTGTCGGATTCACCAACCAGCAGGACGCGGGACATTCCGACTGCGTTACTTTTGCCAGTTCCTACCGCGGAAAAATTCTGACCACGGAATGGATTCTGGTGGAATACGCTAACGCCATGTCCGGCACCCGGCACCGGGTGGCCGTAGGACGCTACGTGCAGGAGCTGGCCCGGCGTCCAAATGTTGAAGTCATTTCCTTTTCCAAGGAACTGCTGGCTCGCGGCCTCGCTCTCTACGTTTCGCGGCCTGACAAAAAGTGGTCGCTGACCGATTGCATTTCTTTCGTAGTAATGGGTGAACGTCAACTGACCGAAGCGTTGACCGAAGATCGCCACTTCGAGCAGGCGGGCTTCAAGGCATTGTTGAAAGCCTAAAGCTCGCACGCCCGCACCGCGCGGCCGGTGAATAACTTCCCAGCAAGTCGCCGCCCATTCCGTGAACACAGGACACACGCGTCGTGTCCACTCTCCGCCGCGTGAATTGCGGTCACGCCGCGCTTCCGGTTTCCTCCCGGTTCGCGGCGCGGTGATGAAGTCCGTCGCGGATGCGGCGGCTCCATTGCACACAACCCAACTCGATAACCATGAAAGAACTCGTCCTGAGGATGGCCGGTCGCGCTTCCGATCTGGCTGATACTCAACCCCTGCTCGCGCTCTGCCTCGGTGCGGCGCTCTTCGCTGTCTTCCTCTCGCTCTGGCTCCGGCCCGTGGCCGTGATGGAAGGAAAAACTTCCCTGCTCTGGACGCTCTACCACCAGGCTGCGCGCCTGCTGCTCGCGCTGTCCGTCGTGCTCGTGCTCGTGCAGACGCTGGGCGTGTTGCGCGGATATTTACGTCGCTCCGTCGCACACTTTCAGCAAACCCACGGGCGCGTGACCGAGGCGAATTACAACGCCGTGCAGACCATCTGGGGCGCGGAACAGAAGCAGCGCGAACTGACACTGCACGTTTCCTACGAGGAGGAAGTGACCGAGCGCACCGAGTTTGAAGACCCGGCCAAGCCCGCGATCATTCGGAAGAAGACCGTGAAGCACAACGTGGTGGGCAATCCATTTCTCGCCGCGCGTCACGTCGTGACGCTCACGCAGAACGCGCGCAAGAAAGGCTCCGCGCTTTACGGCGGCTACGAAACCGTCTGCCGGTTCGCGTGGAAATTGAAAAGCCCCGCCGACCGCGCGACGAAGGGCGTCCTGCGCTTCCCGCTGCCAGCACGCGGTGCAATGTACGACGAACTCACCGCCACCGTGAACGGCGAGGACGTGCTGCCCCAGATGGAGTTGAGCGAAGCCGCGCTGACGCTGACGCGCGATCTCGCGCCGCGCGAGGAACTGACCGTGGCCATTTCCTTCAAGAGCCGCGGCGTGGCGCAGTGGTATTTCCAAGTGGCCGAACAGCGGGAGATTCGCGATTTCTCGCTCACGCTGAATCTGCCGGACTTGCCGAAAGCGAAATTGAATTACCCCGAAGGCTGCATGTCGCCGACTGAAGTTAAGGCCAGCGCAGATAATCGCGGCTCCGTGCTGACTTACCGGCTCGACCACGCCATCTCGCAGAAGGGCATGGGCATTGCCTACCCCACCCTGCCCCAGCCCGGCGCGACCACCAACGCCGTGCTCGGCGAAGCCGAACGCGGCTGGACGATGATCGCCGCGCTGCTGCTGCTCGGCATGACGCTCGCAAAAGTCCGGCACGCGCCGCTGCTCGGCGTACTGTTCGCATCCGCGCTGGCGCTCGGCTTCGGCGTGCTTGGGGATTTCAGTGATCTGCTTTTCGGCTTCTGGGGCACGGCACTGATCATCTTTCTGCCGCTGCTGCTGTTGCTCGCGTGGTTCGTCAGGAAAATCGTCGGCGGCCGCACCGGGGGACTGCTCGCCGCGTTGTTGCTCATCTTCGGGTTGATCTACCCGACGGCAGCGGGACTGGATGCCGAGCGGCAGAGCCTTTACTTGAACGTCTGTGGATTTCTCTTTCTCGCTTTCACGGCGTGGCAACTGGCGGATGAACTCCGTGCCTCATCCACGGAGCCAGGCGGTAAAACGCAGCCGGCGACGTAGTGGGGGAGCCGTCCCGGCTGCCACGAAGTTCACGGGCCGTATCGGCTCGTGTTCCTCAGCCGGGACGGGCCTGGGACTACGGGCAGGCGAGACACCTGCCCCACTCTCAATCGGTGCGTTCGACGCGTGCAGTCATTCACAAACGCAGCGCAGACCCAAAAGGCGCGGGGGATGTTCCTCCGCGACTTTTTTTGACACGAGCGCCGATTTCCAAACCGTCGCGAGACGAATGGCTCAAGCCCGGAGGGCGGCTAGAAATTAGCCGGTGGCGTGAGCCACCGGATCGGGGATTGAAACATAGAAAGCCCCGGAGGGGCGAAACACGGCTTGGTTCCGCCCCTCCGGGGCTGATTCAACATTTGAAACAAATCCGGTGGCTCACGCCACCGGCTAATTTCTGACGGCCCTCCGGGCCTCACCTTACGCGGGCTTCAACTGCGTCTCGCGTCCGGGCGCAGTCGGCGCAGCGCCGCCCGGCGGCACCGTGCTGCGAAAACTTCTCCAGTAGCGCAGCGGAATCAAACCGAGACCGATCAACAGAAGCTGGCTCCCCATGAACGCCATCAGCCACCAGAACCCGGAATCCATGAAACCATAGCTGTGCAGGCCGATGCCGAGCATGTTCGTGCCGAACCACGACCAGGCGGTGACGATGTTCCCCGCGATGGCGAGGTTCATCAGGCCGCGTTCCTTGACCAACCCACCCCAGCGCGAGTGCAGGATGAGCACATTCCAGAGCACGATGATGAGCGCGCCGTTTTCCTTCGGGTCCCAGCCCCAGAAGCGGCCCCACGATTGATCGGCCCAGATGCCGCCGAGCACCGTGCCGACGAAGCTGAACAGCGTGGAAAAACAAACAATGGCATAGACCATGCGCGCCAGCCCTTTGCTCATGGCTTCGGTCAAGGACCGCGTGAACAACCCGCGCGCGATGAAGACAATCGCCAGGAAACCCGCGATGAACGTGCTGGCGTAGCCCAGCGTGATGACCACCACATGCGTCGCCAGCCAGATGTTCGTGTCCAGCACCGCGCGCATCATGATCATGGTGTCGCCGGAAAGTGAAAGATTGTGCGCCACAATCAGCGACAGGAAACCCACCGCCGCCGCCACGACCGCGCCGATGCCGTCGCGATAAAATCTTTCCAGCACCAGCCCCAGGACAATCGCGCCCCAGCCGATGAAGATGGCTGACGAGTAGAGATTCGTGACCGGCGGACGTCCTTCCAGCCACATGCGGAAAATCAGCCCCGCCGTGTGAACGATGAAGCCGATGAAAATCAAACGCACCGCCGTGACGCGCCAGATGCTTTTTGCGTTCGCCCAGTAGAGCAGGATGAGCAGGAAAGCCATCAGGTAGAAATACATGCTGCGCTTGAAGGCCAGCATCCGGTTGAAGAACTCCTCGCTCGAACCTTTCTTCAACTCTTTCGCCAGCCCGAGTGATTGCAACGAGCCGCGATACTCGCCAAGGACGGAATTAAATTTGGCAAAATCTCCCGCGCGATACGCGCCCGCCAGCGCCGCGTACTGGCGGATCGTTTCGGGCAGACCGCTCTGCGGCGCTTCGAGCAGCGCCGCGCCGGTGCGCTGCCAGTCGTGCTGATGGTCGCCGTGTTTCTGCGGCGGAATGACGAGCGGGGGATCCATACGGTCCATGGCATTGTAGCGCCCGGCGATGCGCTGGATGGGCGCGATCATTTCATCCACTTTTTCTTCCGAGAGCTGTTCGCCGCGGGCCTGCGCCGCCTGGAGCGCGCCACGCACGTCCTTCGCCAGGGTGAGATATTGATCGAGCTCCTTCGCGAAATCCGTGGCGTCCTCGGGTTGCATCGTGTTCTTAAGCCGCATGTAGAGAATCCACGACTGGTGCAGTTGCAGCACCGAGTTGTCGTAGGGAGAACGCTCCGGCGCTTTGAGCGCCTGCACGCGCATGACCTCGGGGCGCAGGGTCTCCAGTTTGTCGCGCAGATCGTTGAAGCGGTAGAAGTGCAGCCCGCTCTTCTCGACGCCGCCCTGCAGCTTGAGCATGCCGCGCAAGTCGGGATGGTTGATGACGAAGATGTAGCGCTCGTCGGCCTTGAGCGGATTCAGCATCACTTCCATCAGCCAGTCGGTGGGCTTCAATTTCTTCGGGCGCTTGCTGAATTGATACCAGCGGCGCTCGGTGAGTGCGCCGCCCTTGGCTTCCAGTTCCTCCCACGGTCCCCACGCGCCGTTCGCTCCGTTTCCTTCGAGCGGCACTTGGGTAATGGTGCGAATTTGGATGAGTGAATTGCGCGCCAGAGAATCCATCGGCTGCACGCGGCCCTCGAACACGAGCGGAATTTTCGCGAACTCAGACACGGCGAACGTTTTGTCGCGCGGCGGCATGAACAGCGCGGCGAGCACATTGGCGGTGAAGACGATGATGAGCGACCACGATACCCACACGCGCCAACCGCCCGTTTTCGGCGCAGCATCTTTGGATGATTTGGAATCGGTCATGCAGTCCTCTTTCGTAAAAATTTCACCAGATGAAACATGAATTGGAAAATGAGTCCGGCGGCCACAATGATGCAGCCGGCGTAAGGCGTAATCCATCCGGGGTTGCGCACTACTTGAAACACGGTCCACGGCGTCTCGCCCGCATCAATCAGGTTGCGCTGAATCATGCCGGACTGAAAAAACGTCAAGCCGGAATAGCGCAGCGGGTTGTTCATGTAGATTTCCGTCTCGCGATCCTCCTTGCGCCCCGCGTTCTCGATGCGGATGCGGCTGCGGAAATCCTTCGGCGTGTCCGTGCCTTGATAAACGTCGTGCGTCGCCTTGAGCAGCGTGAAGGAGTACGGCTTGTAAGCACGCACCGGGCGCAGGGCCAGGGTGATTTCCTTCCCCTTCACGGTCACGATTTGCGGCTGCTCCAGACGCGCTTTGATCGATGCGCCCATCTGCGGCCCCATCTCGCGCTGATAATAGCGCCACAAACTTTCCGACATTGATTCGTCCGTGGCCCAACCGGCCGCGACCCAAGTTCCGAGCGAGCCGTCCGCGGCGGAAAGTTCGAGCAGCGCCACCGGCACGTTCTTGCTGTCCATGTCGTAGGTGAGCTTGCTGGGCTGAAAGTCAAAGGCGTTGGCAAGGCCATTCGTGGTCAACGGCGGAGTGTTCTGCTGCATCGGCGCGCGGAACGACGGATTGGAGTTCGGCAAAAATTCTTTCACGCGCACCGTGAACGGCAGCTTCTCATGCTTTAGCTCCGCCCCCTTGGTCAGCATGGCCTGCGGGATGGCGACCACTTCGTTGGAATTACCGTCTGCCTCCCACTCGAAGACCAGTTCGTAGTCCATCGGACTTTCGGAATAGGAGCGCGTCTGGCCTTCGCGAATCCGCATCTGCGTCTCGCGCGACAGCAAATCCGTCACGAGCTGCCCGGTGAGCAGCAGGATGATGCCGATGTGCGTGAGGTGGATGCCGATTTTCTTCGTCGTCCACTGGAAGCGATGGATGAACGCCGCCGTGAGACTGACCAGCAGCGCCGTACCGATGAGGTAGCCGCCGGGAAAAGGCATCGGAATCTTGTGCCCGAAGAAGCTGATGCCGAAGATGAACCAGTGCTTGAAGTAGCGTTCCTGCGCGACATACAGCCCCTCATCGGCCTGCGCGACGGTGCCGATGAAGATGAGCGCGATGCCCAGCGCGAGCAGCGTGACGGTCAGCCGCAGCGAAGTGAGAAATTTCCAGATGCGATTCATGTCAAAGTTCCGACGCGGCGAAACGGACGAAGGCCTCTTTCTGCGCGACCACCGCTGGCGCGCTGCCCATCATTTTGTAGAAAAACCACTGTCCGCCGCGCGGCACGATGGCCCCGATGATTTGCTGATCGTTGTTCGTGAGGCTGATGAGGACGGCGCGGGGCAATTTTGCATCCAGCGGGCTGCTCACTTCAGAGAGTTGCGCGGCTGTGATTTCGCCGAGACCAATCTGGCCGCGCCAACGGTTGACGTTGGCGAGTGTCCCGCCGGTGTCGTTGTCGAACATGCTAACGGAAACCTGCGCCTTCGCGCCTTGCACATCCGGCACGGCGAACTTCGCCAACTGCATTTGTCCCGCTGGCAACACCTGCCAGTCTTTCGGCGCTACTTTCGCAAACTCGCTGCCGCCAGACCCGACATTGGCTGGAGCCGCCGCCGCCGAAGTCGCCGACTCATCGAGCTTCACCGATTTGATGAAGTCGATGAAAGCCGTGCGCTGCGCCTCCACCGTCACCGTGTCGCCGGACAATTTGTAGAACCAGCTCGCGCCCGGACGATGAATCATCACGGTGAGGATTTTGTCGGGCTTGGCCGCGTCGCCACTAGTCAACTCGAACAGCTTGGCCTGCTCGTCGTTGATCGGGAGATCGCGCAAGACCTCGCGCGCCTGGTCTGCATCCAACTCACTGAGGCCCAATTGACCGCGCCAGAGATTCACGATGTCCTTCTCGCGCCCGGCAAGATACGGCAGCGCGGCCACGGTGACTTGCGCGTCCTGGCCGGCGGCGGACTGGATGTTGAACGCGGCGAGATTGACCTGGCCGGGCGGCGTCTCGCGCCAGCCGGCGGGCAGCGTCCAGGAAATTTTCGGGCGCGCGCGCGGCACGGATGCGGCAGGCGCGTCGTTGTGCGCGTGACCGGCGTGCGGATCGGCGGCCCCAGCAGTGGCGCGCTCCTTCGCCACGCGGTAGGACGTGATCTCCGGCTTGTCACAAGCCGTGAGCACGGCCAGTAAAGCTCCGGCCGTCACCAAATTTTGCAGTGCCATTCGCATGTTCAAAGAGTTCCTCACTTTAAGGGACGAGTTGGACGTGGCCAGAGGGGAATTTATTTCCACGGAGTTTAGACGAGGTAGCGTGGGCCGACGGCAGGCTCGAAAATCACTTCCGCTCTTTCAACGCGCGGAGTTGCATCAGATCCCACTGATCTCTCTCGCGGTAGGTCTGCTTGCTCGCCACCAACATCTCGTAGCCTACGTACGGTATTCGGACGCCTTCAATCGTCACCTCCAGTGCCGAACCGATGGCTTCCGCGTAATTCACTTTCCAAGCGTGAGTGCTGACATCCACTTCCACTTCGTCAGCAATCTTGGAAACACCATCAAGCAGATCGCTCGGGGAGAGTTCACGGACGGCTCCGTCGCTGAGCCGGGTCAGAGCCTCCCAAACTTTGCCGGCATTTTCCTCCGTGGCCTCAATTAAAATATCCACGTCCTCGGTGGTGCGAACCAGGCCGTGAAGGATGACGGCCTGACCGCCCACGATTAAATAACGTGCGCCAGCTTCGTTCAGGAGAGAACAGACTTTCAGCAGCGGGGCCAGTTCTGGAGGCGGCTGATTCATCACCAGAGCCGGGGATTCTTTTGAGCCTTGCGCCACGCCTCGTATTCGGCGCGCGTCTTCGCCTTGAACACAAAACCACGCGGGCGCGGAAAGGGATGAATCAACTCAAGCTGCCGTTGCAGCACTTGGGCGCGAGCGAAAGCCTCCTGCGGCGTGGCCGACGGGCGGCGTTTGCCCACGGTTCTAACTTTCAACTCCGGTCCCACGGTGCTCACGTCACGCTCATCCCGAGCAGGAACTCGATGTTCGTCTTGGTCTTCTTGAGCTTGCCCAGAACCAGTTCCATCGCCTCGACCGGCGGCACGCCGGTGAGCGCACGACGCAGGATGACCACGCGGCTGTGTTCCTGCGGATGGTAAAGCAGTTCCTCTTTGCGCGTACCGGAACGCTCGATGTTGATCGAGGGAAAGATGCGGCGGTCCACCAACGCGCGGTCAAGATGCACCTCCATGTTGCCGGTGCCTTTGAACTCTTCAAAAATCACTTCGTCCATGCGCGAACCCGTGTCCACCAGCGCGGTGGCAATGATCGTAAGCGAACCGCCTTCCTCGATGTTGCGTGCCGCGCCGAAGAAACGCTTCGGCTTGTGCAACGCGTTCGCATCCACGCCGCCGGAGAGAATCTTGCCCGAGTGCGGCTGAATGGTGTTGTAGGCGCGGGCGAGACGCGTGATGGAGTCGAGCAGGATGACCACATCCCGCTTGTGCTCGACCATGCGCTTGGCTTTTTCGATGACCATCTCGGCGACCTGCACATGCCGCTCCGGCGGTTCGTCGAACGTCGAGCTGATGACTTCCGCGCCCAAGCAGGTGCGCTCCATGTCGGTGACTTCTTCCGGGCGCTCGTCAATGAGCAGGATAAAGAGATACGATTCCGGGTTGTTCTTGAGAATCGCGTTGGCGAGCTTCTGCATCAGCACCGTTTTGCCGGTGCGGGGCGGAGCGACGATGATGCCGCGCGAGCCTTTGCCGATGGGGCAGACCAAATCCATGGTGCGCGTGGAAAGCTCTTCTGGGTTCGTCTCCAGGATGAACCGCTTCGTCGGGAAGAGCGGCGTAAGATTCTCGAAGTGCGTTTTCTCCTTCGCCTTGTCCGGGTCCGCGCCATCGACGGATTCCACTTTCAGCAGCGCGAAGAAACGTTCTTTGTCCTTCGGCGGACGAATTTGTCCCGCCACCAGATTGCCCGTCTGCAAATCGAACCGGCGAATCTGTGACGGCGAAACGTAAATGTCCTCGGGACACGGCAGGTAATTGAAACTCTGCGAGCGCAGAAACCCAAAGCCCTCCCCCAGCACTTCCAGCACGCCTTCCGAGAACAGCACGCCGCTGCGCTCCGCGTTCTTCTGCAAAATGTGGAAGATGATTTCGTGCTTCCGCATCGTGCCGTAATTCTCGATGCCCAGCTCGCGCGCCATGTTGTTCAGGTCCGTCATGGACATGGCCTGAAGCTCGGCAATGTTGATCTTCAGCGCGGGCGCGGTCTCCGCTCCGGTCACCCGGCGCTCGCGGCGCTCGTGATCGGTGTCGCTCTCGCTCATCTCGACCGCGTGGGTCGGCGGACGGAGCACCATTTCTGTGTCGTGGTCGCTGCCGCCGTTCTGCGGCGCGTCCATCTGCGCGTCGGGCGGCGGCTCCTGGGAAGGCTGCGGCGCGCGCGGCGCGGCGGCGCGGGAGCGTTCAATACGATCCGTGTCGGACTCGGGCTTCTCCACGGGGGCGGGCGGCGCGAGGCTTAAATCTTCCTGCTCAGGCGGGGCGGCGGCTTTTTTGGGGGCCTTGGGTTTGGCGGCTTTCGGCTCTTTCAGCGCCTTCGGCTCCTTGGCTTCCTTCGGTTTGGCAACTCTCGGCATAGCAGTAATTCGTTTTCAGTGCCGGAGCGTCAGACGGATTGGCCTGCGCGCGGCGCACTGGTTGGCTGACTCGCGACACCCTCCCCCGAAAACTGTTCAGGGGAAAAGCCATCCATCAAGGAGGCAAGGGAGAAACGCACTGTCAGTTCGGACGGGACGTTGGCGAACGCTCCCGGTGGTGTCAAGGAACTCGCCGCAAAAAATCCATGCGGACTCCGCAACTAATTCTCCGCCCCAATCCGCCGCTGTTCTCGCCGCCGCCCCGCCCCGGAAAGGGCCGGGACCGCCCGATGATTGACTCCCCACAACTCGTTGGCGAGGCTCGCGCGATGAAATGCCCAATCGTGCTGGCGGTCTTCGGCGTCGCGACTTTTGTTCACGCGGGCGAGGCGGAGTTGCAGGACACGGTGCGCCTCTACACCAGTGACCGCTCGGCGGTGGCGCGCTTTTATGAACTGCCCTGGTCGGACGTGCGCTTCGAGCGATTCGACAAGCTGTATCGCGAGTGGCAGGGGCGTTTGCCGCAGGTGAATTTCGACGCGCTGAACCAGCAGGGGCGCATCGACTACGTGCTGTTGCGGAATGAAATCGAGGCGCAGTTGGATCAGCAAACGGTGCAGCGGGAGCGGTTGAAGGAGATGGACGAACTGCTCTCCTTTCGCGGGCCGGTGCAGGAGTTGGAGGCGGCGCGCTGG
>JBBQYK010000158.1:0-11359 GCA_038208765.1 Verrucomicrobiota bacterium | reverse complement strand
GGAATCCATTTGCCGATGGAGTCGAAGCGCGCGGGCGTGCCGTCTTCTTTGAGCCAGCGTCCGCTGACCCGAAACACCGTGCGTCGCGCGGCGCGGCCGGTCACGGCCTTCTCGAAGTCCGCCACATCGTCGGGATGAATCAGCTCGAAGACCATGGTGCCGAGCAAGGATTCCGGGCTGCGGCCGAGGCGGAGAAAGTGCGCGGCATTGCCGTAGAGGAACAGGCCGTTCACATCCAGCAACGCGAGCAGGTCCGGACAATGTTCCGGGATCAGCTCCAGCAGATTTTCTTCTGCGAGAGGCGGGCTGTGTTTCATTTCCAGGCGCGGCGCACGAAATGGCATCGGCAGAAGGAGAGGTGAACTTCAACCGCGCGGATGACGGGCAACTTGCGGAACGGAGCGCGGTTTATGCCGCTTCAACGCGGACAACTCTTAGGCGCTAGAAGCTCGCGGCCACGCGAACGGTGAAGCGGCGTGAACGCCGCGCCCCGGCCGGCTGGAAGCCGGCGCTCCCAGGTCACGCCCCGATCTGCTTCTTGATCGCGTCGCAAATCTGCGCGCTCCACTGCTGGAGCACGGCGGCGTCGCGGCCTTCGATCAGCAGGCGGGCCTTCGGTTCCGTGCCGGAGTAGCGCAGCAGCACGCGGCCGCCGTCCGGTTTCACGGCGGCTTCCGCCTGCGCCACGAGGTCCAGCACGCCGTCGAGCTCCTCGAACGGACGTTTCTCCTGCACGCGCACGTTGGTCACGAGCTGTGGATAACGCGTCCAGTTCTTCTTCAACTCCGAGAGCCGCGCGTGCTGCGACTTCATGATGCGCAGGATTTGCAGCGCCGCCACCAGGCCGTCGCCGGTGGAACTGAAGTCGCGGAAGATCAAATGGCCGCTCTGCTCGCCGCCGAAGTTGTATTCCCCGCGCAACATTTCATCGATCACGTTCCTGTCGCCGACGGCGGTGCGAATGATGCGTCCGCCCGCTTTCTTGATCGCCACATCCACGCCGGCGTTGCTCATCACGGTGGAGACGAGCGTGTTGTTCGCGAGCGTGCCGTTGGCCAGCATCTCCTGGCAGGCGATGACCATGATGTCGTCGCCGTCGATGAGCGTGCCGGTTTCATCGCAGAGCAGCACGCGGTCGGCGTCGCCGTCGTGCGCGATGCCGATGTCGGCCTGATGCTCGCGGACCTTGGCGCACATGCCTTCGGGGTGCATCGAGCCGCACTCCCGGTTGATGTTCGTGCCGTCGGGCTTGTCGTTATAGACGATGAGTTCCGCTCCGAGTTCGCGCAGCACGCAGGGCGTGGCCTTGTAGGCCGCGCCGTGTCCGCAATCCACGACCACGCGCATTCCTTCCAGCGTCATGCGGCGCGGGAAGGAGGCCTTGGCATATTCGATGTAGCGGCCCAGCGCGTCATCAATGCGGACCGCTTTGCCGATGGCGCTGGGCTTGGCGCGGATGTTTTCAATCTCGCCGCTGAACACGAGGTGTTCGATCTGATCCTCGATTTTGTCATCCAGCTTGTAGCCGTCGGACCGGAAGAATTTGATGCCGTTGTCATCGTAGGGATTGTGCGAGGCGGTGATGACGATGCCCGCGTCCGCGCGCAAGCTGCGCGTGACGTAGGCCACGCCCGGCGTGGGCAGCGGCCCGATGAACAGCACGTTCACGCCCATGGAGAGCACGCCGGCGCTGATGGCGTTCTCCAGCATGTAGCCCGAGAGGCGCGTGTCCTTGCCGATGACGATCTCGTGCTTGCCCGGGCCGCGGGACTGCGGGGCGAGGTTCTTGAAGACATGCGCGGCGGCGCGGCCGAGTTTCATCGCGGTCTCGGCGGTCACCGGCTCGATGTTCGCGGTGCCGCGGACGCCGTCGGTGCCGAAAATTTTCTGCTGTTTGGTCATGGGTTGAGCGAAGGAGCGTTGGTCAGGGAAAGTGGCGCGGGCGGGACGGCCTGTTTATTGACTTCCAGAAAGTGAATTGTCGCCCAGACCATGACGGCCAGGAGCAGCGCAAAGAGCTTGCGCCGGAAATTGGTGAAGAGCAGGTCGCGAAACGCCATGTTACTTGGAAGGGGGTTTTCCCGCCGGGGCCGGGCGCCAATGGTCGAGCGTGAAACCCCGCAGACGGTCGAGGAGATTCCTCGGCCGGGTGACCGGCAAGACCACGCTGCTCAGGTAGGCGCGCAGCCCCTCCACGGACAATCCGCGCACCAGCTCGCCCTTGTGCGCATAGGAAATCATGCCCGTCTCCTCGGACACCACCACGACCAGCGCGTCCGTCTCCTCGCTCAGGCCCAGCGCCGCGCGATGCCGCGTGCCGAGCGACTTGTTCAAGTCCTGCCGCGCGCTGAGCGGGAAGATGCACGCGGCGTAAGCGATGCGGTCGCCCTTGATGATGACGCCGCCGTCGTGAATGGCGTTGTTCGGAAAGAAAATCGTCTCGAGCATTTCCGGCGTGGCCACGCAGTCCACGCGAATGCCGGACGCCGCCGCGTCCTGAAGTTGGATAGACTGCTCGAGCGCGATGAGCGCGCCGATCCGCACGTCGGCCAGGCGCTCGACCGTCTGGATGATGACCTCGATGTTTTCCCGCTCCTCGTGCGTGGTATGGAACAGATGCAGGCTGCCAATCTGCGCGAGCAATTGCCGAATCTCCGGCTGGAAAATAACAATGACCGACACCGCAAAGGCGGAGGAGAACACGCTGAGAATCCAGCGCAACACTTGCAGTTCGAGCAGCGTGGAGAGCAGCGCCAGCGAGAGCATCAACGCCAGCGTGCCCGTGAAGATGGCCGCGCCACGCGTGCCGCGCACGAAGGACGCCGCGTAGTAGATGCCCACCGCGAGGATGAGAATCTCCAGCACCGGCCGCCAAATGTTTTCCAGCAGTTCCAAAATTTTATTTCCGTCGGGCTTGAATAGCTTCTGTCAGTCGCAGCGCCTGTCGGGTCGCCGCGACATCGTGCGTCCGAATGATTTGCGCCCCTTCCGCCACCGCCGCGCACGCGCAGGCCAGCGAGCCGGGTAATCGATCTTCCGCCTCCCCCCCTCCGCTCACTTTTCCGATGAAGGCTTTACGAGACGCGCCAATCAGGACAGGCCGTTGATAGGCTCTAAACTGCGCAAGGCCCGCCAACAATTCCAGATTATGTTCGGTTGTTTTTCCGAAGCCGATTCCGGGATCAAAAATGATCTGGTCGGAACTGACCCCGTGCGCACCCAACGCGTTCAATCGTTCGTGGAAAAATTCTCCGACCTCGCGCACCACATCATCGTAGCGCGGCTGCTGCTGCATGGTCTGCGGCGTGCCTTGCATGTGCATGACGACGTAGGCCGCGCCCGTCTCGCGCACCACGTCCCACATGAGGGTGTCGCGGCGATTCGCCGCCACGTCATTGATGATGCTTGCGCCCGCCTCCACCGCCGCGCGCGCCACGGCCGGCTTCATCGTGTCGATGGAAATAACCAAGGGCGAAGTCGAGGAACTGCGACGCACGATTCCCCGAATCACCGGCAACACGCGCTCCAACTCCTCCTCCTCAGAAACCGGCGTGGCGTGGGGCCGCGTGGATTCGCCGCCGATGTCGAGGATGTCCGCGCCTTCCGCCACAAGTTGCCGCGCCTGTTCCACCGCGCGCGCGGGATCAAAAAAATTTCCGCCGTCAGAAAAAGAATCGGGCGTCACGTTCACGATGCCCATGAGCAGCGCCGGACGCGGGAACTGGAAGGCAAACTGGCGGGCGCGGAGCCACATGACGCGGCCCCTATTTCTTCACCTGCGTCTGCATCCACAGAATCCAGTCGCCTTCGCTGGGCGTCGGGAATTGCGCGGTCGTGTCGGTGATGACGGCTACGGCGGCGCTGGTCTCGCCGGTGCGCGGGTTGAACCATTTCACTTCCGGCGAAGGCGGCAGCGAGGCGAGGAGGATTTCAATGGTGCGCTCCTCAGGCACGTAAACCACAGTGAGGTCGCCCTTGGCCGAGCGCGCGGCGGCAATGTATTTGCGCGGGTTGGTGTTGCCGGGATTGTTCACGACCGCACCCGGCAGCGGGCGCAACTGGTTCCATTCAATCATCGAGAAGAACGTGACGAGATTCGTCATCTGCTGCGCGCCGGGAAGGAACAGCGCCTTCTGCCACGGGAGCGCCACGCCGGTGCCGGCGTGATCGGTCGGGGCCTTCGTGCCGTCGTCCCAGCCCCAGACGCCGTGGCCGCCGTAGCTCACGCCCGCCGTCGGCGTGTTGAGCAGCGACCAGTAAAGCGTGCGGCGCACGAGGTCGGCGCTCAACGGCTGCTTCGAGTGGTAGCCAAGATGCCCTTCGTAGGGAGGCTCCAGATTGATGATGGGATGGCGCGGCTCCTTTTCCCAATCCTGCGTGATGGGGCCGCTGGTCAGCCATTTCAACGATTCGTCGCTGTCGCCGTGACCGCTCTGGTAGCCGATGAGGCCGATCCATTTCTCGTCCTTGAATTCGTTCTGCACCCAATGCCGTCCCTGCGGGTGCATGACCACCGGCGCGTGGGCGATGTCACCGAAGACGGCGCGGCCGATGCGCCGCCATTTCTCGCCTTCGCTGCCAAAGTAATGGCCGTCCCCGCCGAGCATCCAGACCACCGGATGCGCCTGCCAGCGCGCGACCATGTAGCGCGCGAGGAGAATCAACTGGTCCTCGGGCAGAAATGCGCCGGGATTTTGCTCCGCGCTGCGCCCGCCGATGGTCCAGAGCAACACGGGCACATTCAGCAGACCAGCCTTGGTCACGGCGTCGGCCTTTTCGTCGAGGCGACGGAAGAAACCGGGGTTCACGTAAATTTTTTGCGTGCCGGTAAAGGCTGGATCCTCTTTCCAGTCGCCCTTCGGGGACGCCCGCCATTGCGTGGCGACCCATTGCACGGCGGTGAATTTCTGCTGCACGCGCGTTTGGAGATAAAAGTCCCAATCCTTCGGCGTGGAAAGCAGCGCGCCATTCCACGCCGTGTCGGCAAGCCAGAAGAACGGCGTCGAGTCATCATGTTCCAGGGTGTAGCCGCTGCGGGCCACGCGCACGGGGCCGTGCTGGCCGAAGCGCGTCTTGGTGACCGGCGCGCTGCACAGAAAAGAGCCGGACTGGAGGTGCAGTCCTTTGTTGGCGGCGTCGGAACAAATCGTGGCCCAGCCCCATTTGCCCGGCATGTTGGGCGAGAAGCGCACGCGCCAGGTCTTGTCCCCATCCCAAAAGCCATAGACGCGATTCGTCTCCCCGAGTGGCGAGAGGAAGACCACGCTCAGGGTCGCGTCCTGCAATGGATTGTCATAAGCCACGCTGCTTTCAAACGATTGCTCAAAGCCGCTCCACTTGGAGAAGACAGGATCAGCGGCATGGATTGAAGCGACGACCGTGAAGGCCAAAGCGAGGGCGAGCCGGATAAATTGCACGTTCATAATTTGGTCCAGAAAATCTGACGGGGATGAGAGCGCAATTCGCGGAGAGTGTCAAACGGGCGGACGGAGCGCCGTCTTCCAGCACGGCGGTTGGAACTTGCCGGGCCGATCGCGCCGTGCTGGAAGACGGCGCTCCAATCTATTTTCAGTGCCGTTTCGACTGCGGGACACTGCGCCCCCGAATCCGCGTCGCCTGGCGCGAGCGCAACCGCCGCAACTCATGGCGCAGTGAGACACCCAGCGCGCGGGCCGTGGGAAGTTCATCGCCCGCGATCAGGATGCGGTTTTCAAATTCATCCAGGTGAATGAGCCGTGCGGCGGCGAAGTGCCGGGTGACTTTCGGCAGCGCGGCGTTCCATGAGTCGCCGGGCGAAAGCATCAGATTGAAAATGGCGACACCGTGAGGCCGCAGTCGTTGACGGATCAATTCAGGGAGGACGGTCCACGAGATGTCCGGCTTGAACACGTCGCCGTCGCGCGGGATGGAGAGGTCGTCCATCAGCAGATCGAACTTGGTGCGCTGACCACGCAGCCACTTCACCGCGTCGGCTTGCTGCCAGTTCACGCCGCTCGCCCACTCCGGGCAGTACTCGCAAAAAAGATCGAAACCCGCGCGGTCGAGATCCACGGAGTTAATCACCGCGTCCACGCCGAGTCCGCGCAAGGGAGCCATCATGCCGCCGCCCGCGAAACCGAGCACGCCGATGCGCCCGGTCGGCGACAGCACGGCGATCAGCGCGGCCAGCACATCGAAGACGCTGTCGGTCGGGCCGGGCCGGGTGCGAAGTTCGCTGATGACCACGCCGTGCTGGCTCAGGCGCAGACCGTGTTTCGTAGGAATGATGTCCATCAGGCGGGCGGGAGTTTTGCCGAAGGATTGCGCGGGTCAAGTGCGGGACACGCCAGATCGCAGCAGACACATCCAAACAGAATGTGGTGCGCGAAAAACTAGAACTGCACGGCTCGATCCTTGTTCCATTCGTCTGCCCTCATTCGTCTGCAACCGCCCTGCCGAGACGGAAAAATGGCAGACGAATTAAGGCCGTCGAATTAAGGCCCGGAGAAAGGCCGGTGTTCGGATGTGTTTGCCCGGCACGTCTCAATAAATGGCGGGTTGACGCCTCCGGTTCTCCGCCTAGTCTCTCCCGCTCGTCGCCGCGGACAGAACCAGTGCTCCGGCTTACACGGAGTTGAAATGTTTTCCCCTCCGTGCCAGTGCACGGTTCAACCGTGGACGACACACAATTTCATGCTGACAATTCGAGAACTCAAAATGGCCCTCGGCGGGCGCACGCTCTTCGAGAACGCGTCGTTCCAAGTGAACTACGGTGACCGCGTCGCGCTCGTCGGGCCGAACGGCGCGGGCAAGTCCACGCTCTTCTCCATCATCCTCAAACAAAAGGAGCCGGACGCCGGCACCGTGCAGCGCGACGAGTGGACGATGGTGGGCCATCTCCCGCAGGAAGCGGAAACACACGGGGACGAAACGATTCTCGACGTGGCGACGGGTCGCGTGGACGAACTGCCGCGCCTGGAAAAACTCCTGCACGAACTCGAAGCCGTCGGCGACGTGGCCAGTCCCCAGTATCTCGAAGCCCACGCCAAGCACGACGCCCTCAACGATCCGCAGGTGGAAACCAAGGCCAAAAGAATGTTGCGCGGCCTCGGCTATCGCGAGACGGATTTCGGGCGCATGGCCCGCGAGATGAGCGGCGGCTGGATCATGCGCGCGCGGCTGGCGCGCTTGCTCGTGATGGAGCCGGACTTGTTGCTGCTCGACGAACCGACGAACCATCTCGATTTGCTCTCCCTCCTCTGGCTCCAGAATTACCTGAAGAATTATTCCGGCGCGTTGCTGCTCATTTCGCACGACCGGCAGTTCATGGATGAAGTCGTGACGCAGGTTCACGAAATCTCCGAGAAGAAGCTCATCGACTACACGGGCAACTACACCGACTACCTGCGCCAGCGCGAGGAACGCTACGAGCAGCAGCTCGCGGCCTACAACAATCAGCAGAAGGAAATCAGCGCGCTGCAACAGTTCGCGGACCGCTTCCGCGCCATCCCGTCCAAGGCCTCGCAGGCCATGAGCAAGCTCAAGCAGATCGAGCGCCTTGAACTCATCGAGAAGCCGATGGCCCCGCGCAAACCGTTCCGCTTCCAGATTCCCGAGCCGCCGCGCGGCGGACAGCGCGCGGTGACGCTGGAGAAAATCCACATGGCCTACGGCGCGACGCAGGTTTATCGCGGACTCGATCTGACTATCGAACGCGGTGAGCGCACCGTGCTCGTCGGACCGAACGGCTCCGGCAAATCCACGCTATTGAAAATCCTCGCGGGCGTCGTGGAGTTCCAGCAGGGCGACCGCAAGCTCGGACACAATGCGAAGATTGGTTACTTCAGCCAGCATCGCGCCGACACGCTCGACGCGGAGAAGACCGTGCTCGACGAAGTGCTGGCCAGCGCGCCCGCGATGCGCGAGGACGAGGCGCGCGGCGTCCTCGGCTCCTTCATGTTCCGCAAGGACGACATTTTCAAGAAGACCGGCATCTTGAGCGGCGGTGAGAAAAGCCGGCTCAACCTCGTGAAGTTCCTCGTGGACCCGCCGAACCTGCTGCTCATGGACGAGCCGACGACGCATCTGGACATTCACACCGTCGAGTCGCTCACGCTGGCGCTCGAACGCTACCAGGGCACGCTCGTGTTCATCTCGCATGACGTGCATTTCATCCGCCACCTCGCGGCCAAGGTCTTGCACGTCAACGCCGGACAGATCACTCCGTACACCGGCAACTACGATTACTTCTTGGAGAAGACCGGCGCGCTGGATAACGAACGGGCCGCGCTGACGGCGGCGTGATCCGGTCCCGCCCGGCGGCGTCAACACCAAGATTGTCGAAGAGCGGGCCGCAATTCCTTGGGCACCGTCCCGGACGGGCGGATGCGCCGAGGAATGTTACGGTTCTTTCCCCTCCGTCACAAAAATGTCTCGCGGCTGTTTCGATTGAGCGATAGGTTCCTCGCCGAACCCAAGAACCGAAACGTCTATGTGCACCCGTACTCTTTTTGTCGCCTTGGCGCTCGCAACCGGATTTTTGCCGCTGCGCGCCGCCGACACGCTCATCATCACCGAATTTTCCGCCGCCAATACCGGCCCGCTCCTCGACGAGGACGGCAGCGCGGAGGACTGGATTGAAATCCACAATCCGAACACGAACACGGTGAGCCTCGCGGGGTGGTATCTCACGGACTTCGCGCCGAACATCGTGAAGTGGCAGTTCCCGGCCACGAATCTCGCGCCGAACGGCTACCTCATCGTCTTTGCGTCGAACAAGGACCGGCGCGTGGCGGGTCGCGAGTTGCACACGAACTTCCGCCTGAATGACACCGGCGAATATGTCGGCCTCATCCGGCCCGACCTCACAGTGTCCTCGGAGTACCCGGCACCCTTCGCGGTGCAGGTGCCGAACATCAGCTACGGCCTGCCGGTGCTGCAAACCTCCACGGTGCTCGTGCCCACCGGCGCGGCGGCGCGGGTGTACATCCCCACGAACGACGTGCTCACCTCGGCGTGGATCAACCCGGTGTTCGATGATTCGGCCTGGCTCGCGGCGGTGACGGGCGTGGGGTACGAGACGGACATCGGCGGGCCGTTCACGCCGCAGGTGGTGGCGAACTCGGTCACGGAGTTCAGCGGCAAACAGGGATCGAACAACTGGTATTACGGCTACTGGAACCGGGGCGCGGACGCGAACGGAGTTTACCAGGATTTCGACATGAGTTTCTTTCCGAATCTCGAAGGGCCGTTTGGCGAGACGAATTTCTGGAACGGTTCCAACTGGACTTGGTTTGCCGGCCAACCTCCGTTCACGCAAATCACCGCGCAAGGCGCGACGCCGAACGCGAGTAACGGCATTCCGGCGCGCGCGGATCACGTCGCCATCCGGCGTTACGTGAGCGAGCACAGCGGGCTGCTGAAAATCACCGGGCAGATGACGCACACCGGCGACTGGGTGTACGTGACGCAGACGGGCGTGGCGGCGAACAGCGCGATGTACGTTTATCTCACTGCGCCCGGCGACGGCTTCCTCGACGACATGAAGATCGTGGCGGGCAGCGTGCCGGAAGTCGGGCCGAATCTTCTGCCGAACGGTGATTTTGAAACCGCGCTGACCGGCCCGTGGACGGTCTCGGCGAATCACGCCGCGTCGGTCATCACCACGGCCGTCAAGCACGGCGGCGCGAGCAGCCTCTACATTTCCGCCAATGTCGGCGGCACCACGCAGGCGTCGTCCATCTGGCAGAACATTGCGCCGGCGTTCGTCCCCGGAGACACCTACACCCTCAGCTATTGGTACAAGCCCACGTCCAACAACACGCCGCTCGTGGTGCGTTTCTCCGGCAACTGGTTCAACACCTCGCCCGCGCCCTGCGGCGATGGCGTGACCGGGCGCATCTTCGTCGATGGCACGCAGGTCTTCGCGCAGAACGCGCTCTTGAGCAGCCCGACCTACACGGTGACGGTTCCGGTCAACCTCGGCTCGCGCGTGGATTTCGCGCTCGACCCGCGCACGAATGATTTCTGCGACGCCTCGGTCTTCACCGCGCAACTGGAGACGGCGAACCCCGGCGACATCACGGTCGCGAACTCGGCGAGCGACTGGTCGGCCAGCGGCACGCAGGGCGAGAAGAACTGGACCTACGGCTACTACAACCGCACGGCGGACGCGGGCGGCGTGTATGCGGTGGGCGATTTCATTCCCTTCCCGCGCAGCAACGTGGCGTTCGGCCCGGCCAATTTTTGGACCGGCACGATCTGGGATTTCCCGGCCGGCAATCCGCCGTGGGGCGAAATCGGCCAGACCGGCATGCACCCCAACGGCATCAACAACGGCGCTGAACACTGGATGATCCGCCGTTGGGCCAGCGAAGTGAGCGGCGCGCTCACCGTGGACTGGACGGTCAACAAGGTGAACCTGAACGGCAACGGCGTGACCGGGCGCGTCTTCCACAACGGCGTGCAGATGGACAGCGTGACCATCGCGGGCAACAACGGCGTGGGCGCGAGCCGATCCCTCCTCATCACCAACGTCTCGGTCGGCGACTTGATCGACATCGCGCTGGATCCCAACGGCACCGGCGGCACCACCGACGACGGCTCGGACGGCTCCGCGATGACGGCGATCATTCGTGGCTCACCCACGCTCACCTCCTCCATTGCGACCAGCATCCAGAGCGCGATGCAGAACGTGAATTCCGTGGCCTACCTGCGCGTGCCGTTTGAAGTGACCAACGCGGCGGCGATCAATTTCCTGACGCTGCGGATGCGCTATGACGACGGCTTCGTGGCCTACTTGAACGGCGTGCAGGTGGCGTCGCGCAACGCCATTGATTTCCAGAATCCGCTCACTTGGAACTCCGTGGCCACCACCAACCGCGCGGACGCGGACGTGAACTCCTGGGAGGAGATCGACATCACGCCCTTTGTCGGCGTGCTCCAACCGGGGACGAACGTGCTGGCCTTCCACGGGCTAAACGTGCATCCGGCGGACTCGGACTTTTTGATCCTGCCTGAGTTGCGCGCGCTGACCGTGTCATTTGGAACGAATGCGGGTTACTTCGCCAACCCCACGCCCGGGTTCGCGAATGGCAGTGCCTCGACCAATCTGGGACCGATTGTCTTTGAGGCGTTGCACACGCCGAACGTGCCGCTGGACAGCCAGAACCTGGTGGTCAATGCGCGCGTGAGCAGGACCTTCCAAGCGCTCAGCAATGTGACCATGATTTACCGGGTTGGCTACGGGGCGGAGGTGTCGTTGCCGATGCTGGACAACGGTTTGAACGGCGACGGCGCGGCGGGTGACGGCGTGTATGGCGCGACCATCCCGGCCAGCGCCTCGACGCTGGGGCAGATGGTGCGCTACTACATCACCGCA
>JBBQYK010000157.1:0-11365 GCA_038208765.1 Verrucomicrobiota bacterium | reverse complement strand
CCCGCGCCCTTCATCTGCGGCATGGTGTAGAAGAACCCGATGAAGAGCACGAACACCACGGCGATCTTGCGGAACACCGGCGAGTCGAACCGCCCCTCCGCGAAATCCGGTATCGTGTAAGCACCGAACCGCCGCAGCGGTCCCGCGATGAACAGCAGCAGGAACAGATACCCGCACGCGTAACAGACCGGATACCACAGCGCATCGTAGCCGCTGCTCATCACCATGCCCGCGATGCCCATGAAGCTGGCCGCGCTGAGGTATTCGCCGGAGATGGCGCTGGCGGTCATGCCCACGCCCACCGAGCGCCCGGCCCCGAAGAAGTCGCTGGCGGTCTTGGAAGTCTTGGCCGAGCGAAAGCCCATCCACACCGTGACGGCGACGGTGACGAGGGAGAAGGCGAGGATGTAGGGGTCGATGGCGGCGAGGAGCATGGTGAGTGGGTGAGTGAGTTAGTGGGTAAGTGGGATCGGCGGCTGCGATTTTTTCAGCACCCATGCTTCGGGGTTGTTGCCCATGGTAACGAGCTTGCCGAGGATGCGGTTGCAGAGGCGGTGGATGTCGCGGGCTTTTTGAACCGGGACGTAGCCGCACTGCACGGCATGTTCGAGCCAGGTTTGGGTTTCGGCAGCTTCGCCTTCAGCCTCGTTGAGTTTGTTGACGAACACGGCTTCGTACTTGCGGCGTCGCCAAGCCTCGGCGAGTTGCGCGGAGACGGAGCGCGAGGAGCGGCGAATCTGGTCCGTGAGCGAGTAGGTCTCTTCCTTGGGAAATGATTTGGAGAGTTGAAACACTTCGCCCGCCATCTCCATCGCGAGTTTGTACACGTCCAATTCCCAGTGATGCTTGATAAGTTTCATACGCCTCTTCTCCCACCCACTCACTCACCCACTGACCCACTCACGGTTTTTTTGACCTCCTCCACCTCCGAATTCTCCAGCGCAATCGACCGGCGGATAAACACAAACGCAATCACCCACACGAACGGAAAGAACAGCACGCCGAGCACGAGCCAGGTGAGCGTGAACCCGAAGACGCGCGTGGCCATGAGTTCGGGCGCGTAGTAGTTCGCCAGCGGCAGCGCGAGCAGCGCAACGAGGAAGGTGAGCGCGCAGGCGATGGAGAGCTTGAGCTGCCGCGCCATGAGCGAGCGCAGAAACGACTCGCTGTGGATGTCCGTCGGACCGGGCGCGGGGTGTTTCATGCGCGCTTCTGTAGCAGAGCGGGAAGGCGCGGCGCAATTTTTGTGTGCGGGCTTCTCCAGTCGGCACCCCCTCCGGGCCAGCCGCGATTACGAGAGAATCGGCTTCACCACTTGCGCGCTGGCGTCGATGCCGCTCAGCTTCATGTCGGCCCCCTGCCACTTCACGGTGAACTTGGAGTGGTCAATGCCGAGCTGATGCAGAATCGTCGCGTGCAGGTCGCGGACGTGAACGGGGTTCTCGACGATGTTGTAGCTGAAGTCGTCGGTCGTGCCGTAGATGGTCCCGCCTTTGATGCCGCCGCCCGCGAGCCACATGGTGAAGCAACGCGGATGATGGTCGCGCCCGTAGTTGTCCTTCGACAAGCCGCCCTGGCTGTAAATGGTGCGCCCGAACTCGCCGCCCCACACGATGAGCGTGCTGTCCCACAATCCGCGTGCCTTGAGGTCGGTGATCAACCCGTAGGTCGCCTGGTCGATGTCCTTGCACTGCATGGGCAGACGCGCGTTCACGTTCGAGTGGTGATCCCAGTTGTTGAGATACATTTGCACGAAGCGCACGCCGCGCTCGACCAGTCTTCTGGAGAGGAGAGCGTTGAAGGCGAAGGTGCCGGGCTTCTTCGCCTCGTCGCCGTAAAGTTTGTAAGTGGATTCCGGCTCGCCCTTCACGTCCATCAAGTCGGGCACGCTGGACTGCATGCGGAAGGCCATCTCGTATTGCTGGATGCGCGTGTGCGTCTCGGGGTCGCCCACTTTTTTGAAGTTCAATTCGTTGAGCGCGCGCAGTCCGTCGAGCTGCTTGCGGCGCAGTCCGGTCGGCAAGCCCTTTGGATTGTTGATGAACAGCACCGGGTCGCCCGCGCTGCGGAAGGAAACGCCCGCGTGTTCACCGGAGAGAAATCCGCTCGACCACAGGCGCGCGCTGATCGCCTGAATCTGTTCCTTGTTCGTCGGCTCGGCGACGAGCACGACAAACGTGGGCAAATTCTGGTTCATCGAACCCAGCCCATAGCTCACCCACGAGCCGATGCAGGGACGGCCGCTGACCATCGAGCCGGTCTGCATGTGGCAGATGGCCGGTTCGTGATTGATGGCTTCAGTGTGCATGGAGCGAATGAAGGCCATGTCGTCCACGCACTTCGAGGTGTAGGGGAGAAGTCCCTGGTTCATCCACAGTCCGCACTGGCCAGCCTGCTTGAACTCATACTTCGACGGTGCGATGGGGAAACGCTTCTGCCCCGAAGTCATCGTGGTGAGACGCTGCCCCGCGCGCACAGACTCAGGCAGATCCTTGTCGTACCAATCCTTCATCAGCGGCTTGTAATCGTAGAGGTCCATCTGCGACGGACCGCCGACCATGTGCAGGTAGATGATGTTCTTCACCTTGGGCGGAAAGTGCGGCAGGCCGGGCAGCGCGATGCCGGCGGGCGTGTTCTCGCCCCACAAGTTCATGGAACTGCCGAGCAACGAACCGAGCGCGGCGTAGCCGAGGACGTTCTTGCCCCGGGAGAAGAACTGCCGGCGGGTTTCGAGAGTTTGAAATTCTTGGAACAAGCTCATGGTGTCTGAAAGTTAAGATTACTTGTTGAGCGCCTCGTCGAGATTCATCAACTGGTTCGCCACCATCGTCATCGCGGCGAGCTGCGGTGCGGGGATTTTGTCGGACGGCTTGGATTCACCAACCGTGAGGAACTGCTTCGCGGCCTCGGTGTCCTGCGTGTAAAAAGTCTGCATCTCCTGCAACGTGCGCTTGACGATGCCGAGTTCCTTCGACGTGAGCGGGCGGGACAACACGCGCTCCGCCATCGCCTGCAAGGCGTCTTCTTCCTTGCGCGTATTCAACAGCGCGACCTGCGCGAGATGCCGCGCGGCTTCGAGGAACTGCGGGTCGTTCAGCGTGGCCAACGCCTGGAGCGGCGTGTTCGTCCGCTCACGGCGCACGGAGCAAACTTCCCGGCTCGGGGCGTTGAAAATGTCCATGGTGGCCGGCGGCGCGGCGCGCTTCCAGAAGGTGTACATGCTGCGACGGTAAAGCCCTTCGCCCGTGTCGGCCTTGTATTTCTTCGTGTTGCTCTCCGGCATGGCCACGGCTTCCCACACGCCGTCGGGCTGATACGGCTTCACCGGCGCACCGCCGATTTTCGCGACCATCAGATCGCTGGTCGCCAGCGCGTAGTCGCGGATCATTTCCGCGTCCATGCGGAAGCGTGGCCCGCGGCTGAGCAGCCGGTTGGCCGGGTCTTTCTCCAATTTCTCCGGTGTGATTTCGGCGCTCTGCCGGTAGGCGGACGACATGACCATCAGCTCGAACAGGCGCTTCATGTCCCAGCCGCTCTCGCGAAACTCCACGGCCAGCCAGTCGAGTAGTTCCTGGTTCGCCGGGGCGTCGCCCGTGATGCCGAAGTCCTCCGACGTTTTCACCAGCCCGGTGCCGAACAGTTCCGACCAGAGACGGTTCACCGTGACGCGGGCGGTCAGCGGGTTTTCCGGCGAACTCACCCAGTTCGCGAGACCGAGCCGATTGGTGGGCGCGTTCGGCGCCATGCCATGCAACACGCCGGGCACGGCGGCGGTGACCTTGTCCTTCTGCTTGTCGTACTCGCCGCGGAAGAGCACGAAGGCCATCGGCATGGAATTGGTCTTCTCCCGCTGGATGTGGGTCACGGGATTGCGCGCCTTGATGACGTTCTGCTCGCCGGTCAAGGCAGCGAATTGTTTCGTGCGCTCGGCGAAAACGGTGTCGCGCGTGGTCAGCCACGATTCGAAAAGCGCGGCGCTCTGCTCCTTCGTCCGTTTCTCGGCGGGAATGCCGAGCACGTATTGCAACGGCGCAATATTCGCGAGCGCGGCCACTTCATTCGTCGTGAGCCGGCGTTCGTAAATCCGCACGTCCTGCAAACGTCCGTCCTCCAGAATTTGATCGGTGCTGCGCTGCCCGATCCGCAACGGCGTGGTGCTGCGGATCGTGGACTTGAGCGCGTCCTTGTCCACCTTCACCGCCACTTCCGCGCCGTTCACGTAAAGCTTCACGCCCTTGGCCTTCGCGCTGCCATCGTAGGTCACGAAGAAATGCTGCCACACGCCGGGCTGCAACACTTCGTCCTTTGTCTCCACCTTGAGCGCGTCATCCGGCCATTTGCTCACGAGATGCACGGTGAGCTTCTTGCCGACCTGCACGAGGTCCCAGCCGCGAAAATCATTCGTCTGATCCATGCGGGCGAGGAGCGGGCCGAACGCGCCGGGCGTGGTGATCCGCACCCACGCGCCGTAGCTGAACCGGTTGGTCTTCTCGAAGTTCGCCACGTCGCCGAGATCGAAGTTCGCGTCCTTCTTCAGCTTCGGGGCCAGGCCGTAGCGTCCGCCGTCCTTCCAGTCCAGCGCGCCTGTCGCGGTGAAAGTTCCATTCGTGCCGGCGAGGCCACGCACCACATTGCTCGGCCCGTCGTTCAGCAGCAGATGGACGAGCAATTTGTCCGTGGGAATTTCCTTCGCGAACTCACCGGCCTGCGCGTCCTTCGCCCACGCGGCGAAATCAGCCGGCGCGTCCTTCCGGCGCTGCTCGACGGCGCTCTTCGCGGAAACCATTTCGCCCGGCAACGCCTTCCAGCGCTGCGCGTCCTCCACCGTCTGCGGCACCAGCAGGCTGGGTGTCGAGTCCTTCGAGTTGCCATCTTTCGCCGGCTGCACCGTGTTGCGGAAATACGCGGCCATCGAATAAAAATCCTTCTGCGTGATCGGGTCGAATTTGTGGTCATGGCACGCGGCGCAATTCATCGTCAGGCCGAGATACACCCAACTGAACGTGCTCACGCGGTCGTTCGCGTAGTTCGCCAAATTTTCCTCATCAATCGTCCCGCCCTCGTTGGTCGTGGTGTTGCATCGCTGGAAACCCGTGGCGATGAGCGCGTCCACTTCCTCCTCCGTCAGCAAATCGCCCGCGAGTTGCAGGAGCGTGAAACGATCAAAGGGCATGTTCTGGTTCAAGGCTTTGATGACCCAGTCGCGGTAGGGCCACATCTCGCGATAGTTGTCGAAGTGCAGCCCGTGCGTGTCGGCGTAGCGCGCGGCGTCGAGCCAGTAGCGCGCGCGATGCTCGCCGTAGCGCAAGGAGGCCAGCAGGCGCTTCACGACCTTGGCGTAGGCGTCGGGCGACTTGTCATTCAGGAACGCGGTGACTTCCTCCGGCGTCGGCGGCAGGCCGGTGAGGTCGAGCGTCACGCGACGGATGAGCGTACGGCGGTCAGCCTCGGGGTTGGGCTTCAATCCCTGCTCCTGCAACTTCGCGAGCACGAACGCGTCGATGGGGTTCTGAACTTTGAACTTTGAACTTTGAACTTTGAACTTTGAAGGCACGGCGGGGCGCTCAGGTTTGATGAACGACCAGTGCCCTTCCCACGGCGCGCCCGCGAGAATCCATTTCCGTAGCGTCTCGATTTGCTCGGGCTTGAGCGACTTGTGCGAATCCTCGGGCGGCATCTTGTCGTCGAGATTCGTGGTGGTGATGCGCAGCCAGAGTTCGCTTTTCGCCAGGTTTCCGGGCACGACGGTCGGCTCGTGTTTGGGCGTCTTCTCGAAGAAGCCCTCCTTCGTGTCGAAGCGCAGCCCGGCCTTGCGATGATTCGCATCCGGCCCGTGGCAGGCGAAGCAGTTGTCCGCGAGGATGGGCCGCACGTCGCGATTGAACTGAATCTGGTCCGCCGCGTGCGCGGGCAACGTCGCCGCGAGCAAACTGCCCGCCGCGAGGCCCGCCCTCCAACCGCGATTGCAAATGTGGCTCTTCATAATTCTGACTCGGAGAATGCTGACATTTTAACGGACAGAATTATTCGCGCAAAGCTTGGTTTGCGGAACTTTGCCCCGGAGCGCGAACCGCCGAGTCCGCATGTTCGACATCGAATCGAAATCTACTGACCGGGCCGACGTCGAATCACGCGGACTCGGCGATCCGCGCTCCGTCCCGACGGGATTATTTCGTGTTTGGCCTTTTGATTTTGCCGACTACGCTCCGCCCCATGCCATTTGCTAAACTTGGATTGTCGCAACCGGTGCTCGAGGGCATCAAGGCCATGGGCTATGTGGAACCCACGCCCATTCAGTTGCGCGCCATTCCCCTCATCATGGAGGGCCACGACGTCATCGGCTCCGCGCAGACGGGCACGGGCAAGACGGCGGCCTTCGCGCTGCCGATGCTCACAAAGCTCGGCCCGCCCCAGAATCGGACGCGCGCGCTCATCCTCGAACCGACGCGCGAACTCGCCGCGCAGGTCGAGACGGCCATCCGTGATTTCGCGCGCTTCTCGGATTTGAAAGTCGCCGTGGTCTTCGGCGGCGTCGGCTACGGCGCGCAGAACGAGGCGCTCAAGGGCGGCGCGGACATCATCGTGGCCACGCCGGGGCGTTTGCTGGATCACATGCAGGAGGGCCGGGCGAAACTCGAAAACGTGGAATTTGTGGTGCTCGACGAAGCCGATCGGATGCTCGACATGGGCTTTCTCCCTGACGTGAAGCGCATCGTGCAGAAATGCCCGGCCAAACGGCAGACCATGCTCTTCTCCGCGACCATTCCGCCGGAGATTGATTACCTGATCCAGTGGGCCATGCGGGAACCGCAGACCATCGAGATTGGCTCGCGGCGTTCACCGGCGGAGACGATCAAACACGTCATTTATCCCGTGGCCGAGCGGCAGAAGCTCGACCTCACGCTGGCGCTGCTGGAGGAGGTTCACTACGACTCGGTGATCATGTTCTGCCGCACGAAAGATCGCGCGGACAACGTCGGCCGGCTGTTGAAGAAGAACAATCACGCCGTCGCCGTGCTGCACTCGAACCGCACGCAGAGCGAACGCGAGCAGGCGCTGAAAGGTTTTCGCGACGGCATGTTTGAAGTGCTCGTGGCCACGGACATCGCCTCGCGCGGATTGGACATCGCGGACGTGAGCCATGTGGTGAATTACGACGTGCCGCTGCACCCAGAGGATTACGTCCACCGCATCGGGCGCACCGGACGGGCCGAGTCGCGTGGCGACGCCTTCACCATCATGTGCGCCGAGGACCAGCCCTACGTGGAACGCATCGAGCGTTTCATCGGGAAGAAGATCGAGCGCGTGAAGATGGAGAAGTTTCCTTACGAATACACCGCGCTCTTCGACGTGGACAAAAAGGGTGCGCCCCCCGTGGGCGGCGCGCGCGGCGTGCGGTTGAGCGGTGGCTACTTCTTCGGGCCGGCGAAGCGGCGAAAGCGGTAACGCAAGACGGCTCCATCCATCACCCGAAAATGGACGTGGCGGAATTCCCCGTGGACGGTGGTTGTTGGTTTTCCACTGCTCTGCTTCATCCTTTTAATGGTGGGGCTTCCCCTGGCCACCAAGCGTTCTTACCGCACCGCGGCCAAGCGAGTCTGCCAAGCCAATTTCCAAGCGATCACCGAAGTCAAAGCAGCGTGGGCCAAAGCAGAAAACAAACGGGCTGACGATACACCGCGAGATGACGATTTGTTCGGCGCTGGAAAATCAATTCCGTCCAAGCCGACCTTTCAGTGGAAAGGTTACTACTCGTTTGGTGCCATCGGCGAGAAACCCCGCTGCTCCATTCCATCTCATACGATTTAGCCGGCACGGAAGGTGTGCTCCGCCGCATCGGTCTGCTAGCCTCCGCGCATGAGCATGATGGAAATGAAAGAGCAGATCACCGCTTTCACCGTCGAGCAAAGACTGGAAATCGCGGCTTTAATCTCCCACTTGAATCGTCGCGACGATCCCGGCTATCGCGATGAATTGGAACGGCGGCTCACCCGCGTGGACGCCGGCTACAAATCCTCCCAGTCAGAGGTCGAAGCCCTCCATGACCGGTTGAACTGCGAGGGCCGTTAATGCGGCGCTACACCTACACGGTCGCGGAACCTGTCATCCAGATTCTCTCCGAGGTCCCGCGCCGTGACCGTGAGTTGCTGATCAAAGCGTTCTCCGGTCTGGCCGACGATCCCTTCCAGCGTTCAGATGGATTCATCAAAACGACCGGCCAGCGCGACGTGCAGGTGAAACGAGTTCGTCACTGGTTGATTTCTTTGGAGTGAACCACGTCGACTGCGAGGTGCGAGTGGTGGACGTTGAAGCACTTTGAATGGTTATGGGCACGTCGCATTCCCTGTCCGTTTTTTCCTGAAGCTGGGAACCGTCGAAAGTTGGCGACCCTACCGGGAATCGAACCCGGGCTCCCTCCGTGAAAGGGAGGTGTCCTAACCGCTAGACCATAGGGTCAGTCGCCAAGAGCGGCGAAATATAGGGAGCGACTTTTCCTTGTCACGAAGTTTTTCCCGCGCCGGGGAGAATTTCCGCACCGGCTTCGTGAACGCCATCCACTCGCGCCCCGGACAAAGAAAAAGCGGCCGACCTTGGGGCCAGCCGCTTGAGAATTACCGGAGAAGACTACTTCTTCTCTTCCTTCTTGGGGTTGCACTTCTCGCAGGACTTGCCCGCTTTGGTGGCTTCCTTGCAGCAGGCATGCGCGCAGGCTTCGCCCTTGGCCTTGGCCTTGTCGCAGCAGGATTCCGCACGCGCGGTAACGGCGCCGAGGACGGCGAGAACACAGGCGACGGCAATGAGTGACTTAATGGATTTCATCTGTTTTAACTTTTTTTTGCCGGTGAGAGACCGGCGCTCTAGTCCGTTTCTGGAATTCCGCCCAGCGACCCAGCTTGGCGGAACGACCTATGGACGGGCTATGGGCGGGAATATATTCAAGGCCGGTGGGGTGTCCAGCGCGAATTGGCGGGCCAAAACGGGGTTGTGCGCGGCCGACCCTTTCGCGAACCTGCGCCCGCATGTTCACCGGCATCGTCGAGGAAACGGGCACCGTCGAAAGCATCCGCGAAGGCGCGGACTCCATCCGTCTGACCGTGCGCGCCCGCCTCTGCGCGCGCGGCACGAAGGCGGGGGACAGCATCGCGGTGAACGGCTGCTGCCTGACCGTCACGAAAATTGCCCGCGTCAAAGGCGGAGCGCGGCTGCAATTCGATCTGCTCCGCGAGACGTGGACGCGCACCAATCTTCAGTTCACCACCCGGGGTGCGCTGGTGAATCTCGAACGGGCGTTGGCGGCTAATGGCCGGCTCGGCGGTCATTTCGTCACTGGCCACATAGATGGCACGGGCCAGATCACCCGCTGGGAACGGTCCGGGGCTGACCATGTCCTCGATATCAGCGCGCCAGCCGCCGTGCTACGCTACGTCATCTTCAAAGGCTCCATCGCTGTCGATGGCATCAGCCTTACGGTGGCGGGCGTGACGAAGCGCGGCTTCCGCCTCTGGATCATTCCGCACACGTTTGAAGTCACGGCATTGCGCGTCCGGCAAGTGGGCGATGCGGTGAATCTGGAGGCCGACCTGCTGGGCAAGTATGTCGAACAGTTCGTCCGGCGAACGTGAAGCCGCCGGCCCTTTCCTGAAATCAGATTGCGCCGCCCTGTCTCATTGCCTAGCTTCCGCGCCCTGATGAAAGTGTTTATTGACGGGAAGTATTGCGAAGAACAGGACGCGAAGGTGTCCGTGTTCGACCACGGGCTGCTCTATGGCGACGGTGTTTTCGAGGGCATTCGCGCCTACAATGGCCGCGTCTTCAAACTACGCGAGCACATCGACCGCTTGTTCTATTCTGCCAAGGCCATCCTGCTCGACCTCCCGATGGCGCACGCGGATTTGATGAAAGCCACGGTCGAAACCTGCCGTCAGAATAATCTGCGGGACGGCTACATCCGGCTCGTGGTCACGCGCGGGGTCGGCACGCTGGGCTTGAACCCGAACAAGTGCAAACGCGGTTCGGTCATCATCATCGCCGACAAAATCCAGGTCTATCCGCCGGAGATGTACGAAAACGGCATGGCCATCGTGACCGTCGCCACGACCCGAAATCTGCACAGCGCGTTGAACCCGGCCATCAAGTCGCTCAACTACCTGAACAACATTCTCGCCAAGATCGAGGCGAACAACGCGGGCGTGGAGGAAGCGATCATGCTCAACTCCGAGGGCTTCGTCGCGGAATGCACGGCGGACAATATTTTCCTCGTGAAGGGGAATCAGTTGCTCACGCCGCCGCTCTCGGCAGGCGCGCTCTACGGCATCACGCGCGGCACGGTCATGGACCTCGGGCGTGCCGACGGCCTGCAGGTCAGCGAACCGAACCTCACGCGCTACGACGTGTTCAACGCGGACGAATGCTTCCTCACCGGCACGGGCGCGGAATTGATCCCGGTCACGAAAGTGGACGGGCGCGTCATTGGCACCGGCAAGCCCGGCGCGACCACGAAGAAGTTGATGGAGAAATATCGCACGCTGGTGAACTCGACCGGCGAGCCGATCTGACGTGTTAGTGGGGCAGCCGTCCCGGCTGAAGAACCACCAGCCGAGACGGCCAAGTGGATGAGTGGCAACCGAGACGGTTGCCCCACTACCTTCAGACCAGAACGTCGCCGAAAAAATTTCGTGAGCGCCGCCACCCCCGCTGCTACAAGACGCCGAACGTGAATTCACCCGGACACAGCCTGCTCATCCTCATCCCCGCTTACAACGAGGAGGAACGCATCGCGCCCGTGCTGCGCGAGTTCGCCGAATATTACGGGCGCGAGTTTCCCGGCCGCGTGGAAATCTTCGTGGTGCTGAACGGCTGCCGCGACAACACGCTCGGCGTCGTGCAGCGGCTGGCCAAGGAATTCCCCGTCATCCGCCATTTGAATTTCCCCGACCCCATCGGCAAAGGCGGCGCCCTGATCGAAGGGTTGAAACTCGCGTCCATTGCCGACCTCATCGGCTACGTGGATGCCGACGGCGCGACCTCGCCCGAAGCCTTCCACGCGCTCGTTCGCAAACTGGATGACACTGGTGCGGACTGCGCCATCGGCTCCCGCTGGCTGCCGGAGTCCGTGCTGCACCAAAGCCAGACGCTGCTGCGGCGGTTCATCAGCCGGGGGTTTCACACCATCGTCGAGTCGCTGCTGCACATGGGCATCAAGGACACGCAATGCCCGGCCAAACTGCTGCGGCGCGACGCGGCGCTGAAGATTCATTCGCAACTGCTCATTGCCGACCTCGCCTTCGATGTGAACCTGCTCTACTCGCTCAAGCGCGCGGGCCTGAGCGTGGTGGAACTGCCGATCGAATGGACGGACAAGGTC
>JBBQYK010000156.1:0-11371 GCA_038208765.1 Verrucomicrobiota bacterium | reverse complement strand
AAGTGGCGGTCAGTCGTAGCGCAGATTTGTAATCTGCGGTATCGCCGAATTGCATTCGGCAGGGCGTCGGCGAGGGCGAAGGCGTTGGAAGTTCGATCAGCCTGCGGATTGAAAATCCGCGATACAGCAGAATGCAATTCTGCGCTACGCGACCGGTCTTGACCGCCACTTCTAATCGCACCCGCAGGCGGGGGGGGGCGATGGGAAGTGGCGGGCCGGAGCGCGGGCGTCCCGCCCGCCCGAATGGAACCCCAATGCCGTTCCGCCCAGACCGCGTGGTGAGTCCTGAAACCTTTCGTGCGCTCTGGCGGGCGTCCCGCCCGCGCTCCTGCTGGGGTGCCCGCTACTTCCCATCACACCCGTCAGGCGGGCGCGCGCAACCGGGCACCCCACCGGGACATCCGTTCAGGCGCTTGGAATTTGGTTGGGATTTGTTTTTTGGGATTTGTAATTTTCGGGACATGGCGCTCGTGCGAATTCTCGTGGACGGCTACAGCCTGCTGCATAGCTGGCCCGAGATCGCGCCCGGCCAGCCGCGCCATTCCGCCGCCGCGCGCGATGAACTCGTTCACTTGCTCGCCCGCTACAGCGACGCGGTCGGCACGCCCGTGACGGTGGTGTTCGATGGCGGCGGTCATCGCGGTCAGCGTGAGAAACTTCCGGCGACTTCCTCCGTGGAGATTCTTTACTCGCGCACCGGCCAGACGGCGGATCAAATCATCGAGCGCGTGGCCTACCGCATGAAGCCGTTTGGCGAAGTGCTGGCGGTGACGAATGACCACGCCGAGCGCGACATGGTCATCGGTCTCGGCGGCCTCGCGTCGAGCTGTGAAAATTTCATTCTGACGATGGGCGGCGCGCTGAAAGACCTGGAGCGCGAGGTTCATCACTACAATTCCGCCGAAAAACGCCGCTATAATCGTTCGTGAACCTAATCGCAAACGTCGCACGGCGACCCACCGGACGGAGGCTGCTCCGAGTCCTGTTCCTTGTCGTTGCCCTGCTCGCCGCGCCCGCGTGGTCGGCGCAGAAGGCGGAGGGCAAACGTTTTCTCTTCATCGTGGACACCTCGGCGGGCATGAAGCCGCTCGACATGCCGCTGCGGCAGACGCTCTTCGATCTCATCTACAGCGGCGCGCGTGGTCACATGACGAACGACGACACCTATGGCGTGTGGCTGGTGGGCGAGAAGAACAACACGTCGTTCCCGATGGAGAGCTGGAAAGAAAAATTCGCCGTGGAAATCGCGGCCAAGGCCGTGTCGCACACGAAAGATCACGGCTTCAAAGGCCAGGCCAATCTCACCCTCGCGCTCGCCGACGCGAGCCACATCGTGAAGAACGTCGGCGACCTGACGGTGATTTTGATCTCGAACGGCGAGACCTCGCTGCTCGGAACGCCGTTCGACGATGCGATCAATGCGCGCTTCCGCGAACTCGCCCCCGCCATGAAGACCGCCAAGGCCACGGTCAACACCGTGCTGGTGGCCCAGGACGGAAAATTTGTCGCGTGGGCGGCAAATTCACCGCAGTTCCTGCTCGACGTTCCCTACGTCGCGCCCAAGCCGAAGCCGGCGAAAGTGGAGCCGCCCGTGGTCGCGCCGGTCGCGGCAGCGAAACCGGCGAAGATCGTAACCGCGCCGCCGCGCGTTGCGGCGAACCCGATCATCATCACCAAGGAATCCGTGGCCGAAGAGCGGCGCACTTACGTTTCCTCCGCAACCACGGCCAGCGCGCTGCCCCCGCCGGTCGTGGCGGCGGCGACGAATGCTGTGGCCGCACCGCTTGCTGTTCCGCCTACAAATTTAGTGGTGGCTATCGTCACCAATCTGACCAATGGCATCGTGGCGCAGTCGGTCGCGCCGGCAACGTCGGCCGTGGTCGTGGTCACCACGGAGACAAAATTCACCAACGCAGTCGCCGCGCCTGTGCCGCCGCCTGTCGTTCCGCCCGTCGCGTCGGCTCGCGACTGGAATTTCATCCTCCTGTGCGCCGGGGCGGGTGCGGGCGGAGCGTTTGTGATGGTGTTGGCCGTGCTGTTCTTCACCCGCGCCAGCCGGCGCGAGCCGAGTCTCATTTCCCAGGCTATCGCGCGCGAGCGGATGGAAGCGCGCCGCAGCTGAGTAACGCCGACATTCCTGTCGGCAGGTCGGGAGGTTTTCCAACCTCCCGTTCCAACAGCCTCGCCTGGCTCACCCAGACACGCCGGGCCAAGAACACGAGACTGGAAAGTCCCGCCACTGGCCGGCTGGAAAGCCGGAGTTGCGGCACACCTCCGGGATTCGTGTGAAGCCTCCTCCGCGCCCACACGTCCATTGCTGCCATGAATTTCATACCGGCTTCCCGTCCGTCCGCGCGCGGCTTCACCTTGATCGAGCTTCTGGTCGTCATTGCCATCATCGCCATTCTCGCGGCGCTGCTCCTGCCGGCGCTGGCGCGGGCCAAGGCGCGCGCCCAACGGATCGCCTGCGTGAACGACCAGAAGCAGATCGGCCTCTCGTTCACTATGTGGGCGCAGGATCACGAGGAGAAATATCCGTCCGTGGTCGATGTGAGCGAAGGCGGCGCGAAGGGCTTGGTGAAAGTCTGGGAGCATTTCGCCAGCATGTCGAACGAGCTGGTCACGCCGAAAATCCTCCAATGCCCGAGCGACGGCGCGCGGCAGAAGGCGCAGGATTTTTCCGCCGGCACGACGGGCCTGCGCACGCTCGGGAATGCGGCCGTGAGTTACGCCATCGGCACCAGCGCCGGGCCGGACAAGCCGGGGATGCATCTCGCCGGTGATCGAAATCTGATCGGGCTGGACGGCCAGAACTGCGGCCCGGCGGCGCTCACCGGTGTCGTCACCGCACTGGGCACGAACCAGAATCCGCGCTGGGACAACACCATTCACATCAACGCGGGCAACATGGTGCTGGCCGACGGCAGCACGCAGCAATTTTCCCAGTCGCAACTGGTCAAGGCGATGGCAACTTCCGGCGACAGCCGCAACTGCGCGCTGCGGCCGGATTAAATTTGAGCGCTTCAGCGTTCGCTGAACGTCACTTTTCCGTCGGGCGAAATCGTCTCCTGAAAAATCTTTCCGCCCGCCTCAACGTGCAGCACGCCTTTCTGCCAGCCGAGTGAGATCGGCGCGGTGGCCTTGACGGGCTGGTAAAGATCGAGCTGCCGGCTCCAGTCGTGGAGCGCGCCGTTACGCCAGACGCGCGGGAGATCATTCTGCGCGTGGTGCGCGAGCTTGAGTTTGTGGCCGTGGCGTCCGGTCAGTTCGACTTCGCCGTTCTTCAATCCGCTCAAGTCGAGTTTGCTTTTCGTTTTCACGTCGCGTTTGAAGTCCGCCCACGAACCGCTCTCGGCGATCTCCAGCGCGAAACCGGCGAAGCTGTCGCCCTGCGTTTCGCATTGGAGGAACAGCTCATCCTTGTAGCGCGGGGCGGAATTTTTCTTCGCGTCCAGCACCGTCTCCACGCGGGCCGACAACTGGATGGGCCGGAGCGCGAGCCAGGTTTTCTCGAAGGCGAGGAACCAGAGGCCGTCCTCGACTTCCGACTTCACGCCCTTGGGAATTTGAAAGTGAAACGTCTGCGTCGGTGCGGCCGGACGGAGCCAGAGCAGCAGGTTGCGGTTCTGCGCGAGCTGATCGCCGGCGAGTTTCTCCGAGTGCCCGACGAGCGGCGAGGTGTTCGCGCCGAAGTAATCCACGCCGCGCGCCGCGTTGGAAATCATCAGGCTGAATACGGACGGGTTCCACGCTTTCTCGGGATCAGCGGAGACGGTGCTGCCCATTTGAAAGGTGTTCCCGATGAAGAGCGTTTCGAGAAAGCGGGGCTTCGCTTCGGTGCCGTAGTCCCAGAATTTGTAGGCGGGTTTCGTGGAGAGAATTTCCACGGGGCGCGGGAATTTCTTCCGCGCCATTTCCACCACGGCCTGCGGCGGGCGGTAGGCGCTGGTGACGTGATAAACATCGTCGCGATCCGGCTGCGGATCGGCGAACGGCCCGTCGGCGAAATACAGTTCCAGTGCATGCACCGCGTTGCCGCCGAAGACGACGGTGGAGCCGCCGTAGTCGCGCAACTGCGGGCCGCCGAAGCCGCCGCGATAATACTTGAGCGCAGCCACGGCGTAGAGCCAGTCAAGTGTGGCCTTGGCGTGGAGCTTCACCTCGGGATCGCGCGCGAAGTCGTAGAGGTTGTGAAATGCGGACAGCCCGTGCCCGTGGTAGTTCGAGGAATCCCACTCGCGCTGGCCGACGTTAAAAAGCATGAGCACGTAGCCGAGAATTTTCTTTTTGTAGAGCTGACGCGTGGCTTCGTTGCCCGTCTCCTCGGCGAAGAGATAGACCGAGGTGTCGCGCATGGCGCGCAGGTTGTCCGTGTCGCGCACATCGACCCACGAGCCTTTGTTCTCCGGACCCCACGCGCCTTTCGTCGGATCGCCGCGGCCATGTTTCGGATGCGGACGGCGGATCGGTTCTTCGGCGGTCCAGAGTTTCGCCGCGTCGAACATGCGCTGCTTATAGGCCGGCGCGAGGTCGTCGCCAAAGTAGAAGTATTTCCGCACCTGCCCTTTGAGCGTGAAGCACCAGTAGTAATCAATGCCCAGCGTGTGCTGGTGATCTTCCTTCGCCTGCGCGTCCTCGCTCTGTAAAACTTTCAGCGCCTCTGTCCGGCGGCCGTTGAGCAGGCCGAGCATGGCGCGCGGATACATGTCCTTCTCGCTTTCGCCGTAGCTGGTGCCGCCGAGGCGGTTGGTGGCGAAGTGCCGCACGGTGTGCGCCACGCGCGCCTGAAAACTTTTCTCCCACTCCGCCGGCCACGGGTTGTTGAACTTCGCGTCCACAGACAGGGGGATGATGCGCAGCGTGCCGTCGGCATTCGTGAACACGCGGTCGGCGGCGGTGGCGGCCGACGCCGAGAACACGCAAGCCAGCGCGAGGTGGAGGAATTTCATGCCGAAAGTTTTGGCCGACGTGCCTGCGAAAATCGAGAGCAACTATTCGGAGAGCGTCCCAGCGGGTGCATCTTGCCACTGTTGCTGGCCAGCCGCGAAGCGGCCCAGGAAATTAGCCAGATACGAAGTGTCTGGTATGGGAATCGACACTGGTGCGTCCTGAAAGCACGGTGGAGTTCCGCCGTCCCGCCGGGACGAAAACACTTTCCCACCGCCCACCCCGCACTTCGTGCCGGGCTAATTTCCAGCGGTCGCTCCGCGACCAAAAGCCATGGCCGAAGCTCAACGAAAACAGTGGCAAGATGCACCCCGCTACGTCGCGGGGGCGTGAACTGGATTGCCACGCATCGACGCTCTTGGTACAGGAACGCCCGCAGTTAAAAACCTGAACACACTGATGAAGTTTTTCCTCGCTCAAGCTGTTCCCGCCGCCGTCGGCGCGACCAACGGAGTCCAAAAAAAACTGCCCACGCTGGCGGCGGCGGACCTCAAGGGGCCGGTTCGCACCGTCTATTACGTGGGGCGGAAGTGATTCCGTCCGGCGCCTATCGCTGTTGGGCGGAAATCGATCTCGCCGCGCTGCGCGGAAATCTCGCGTGGATTCGGCATCGGGTCGGGCCGCACATTAAAATCATCACCGTGGTCAAGGCGGATGCCTACGGCCACGGTCTCAAGCAAATCGCCGCGCTGCTCATGCAGAGCGGCACCGACATCTTCGGGGTCGCCAATCTGGTGGAAGCGCAGGCCATCCGCAGCGTCGGGCGCGGCTGGCCCATTCTCATGCTCGGCGCGTGTCTGCCCCAGGAAGTTGATCTCGCCGTGCGTGATGGAGTCATGCCGACAATTTCATCACTCACCGAGGCGCGGGCCTTCGACGCGGCGGCAGCGCGACAGAAGAAAATTGCGGACGTGCAAGTGAAGGTGGACACGGGCATGGGGCGGTTGGGCGTGGCGGTGGCGGACGCGGTGGATTTGGTGAAACGGATGACCGCGCTGCGCCATTTGTCCGTGGCGGGTCTTTACACGCACTTCGCTTCCGCGGAAGACGACCGCGCGTTTTCGCGCGAGCAGCGGCGGCGGTTTGATTCGGTAATCGAGGCACTGCGCGCTCAGAAAATTTTGCCTCCGCTCATTCATGCGCAGAACAGCGCGGCGCTGCTGCACGAGCCGGGCGGCGCGTGCAACGTGGTGCGTCCGGGGTTGCTCGTGTACGGCATCGTGCCGCCGGGGCGCAGACGAGGGAACAAACTTGCTGATGTTCACCTGCACCCCGCACTCGCACTGAAATGCCGCGTGAGCTTGGTGAAAGAAATTCCGCGCGGCACGCGCTTGAGCTACGGCGGCACGTTTGTTGCGCCCCGCAAAATGCGCGTCGCGACACTCACGGCGGGCTATGGCGATGGTTATCCGCGCGCGGCCAGCAATCGCGCCGAAGTTTTACTGCATGGCCAGCGCTGTCGCGTGCTCGGGCGCGTGACCATGGATCAAATGCTGGTGGATGTTTCGCGACTCAAGCGGGTGAGGGCGGGCGATGAGGCGGTGCTGATCGGCCAGCAGGGCTGCGAAGAGATCACCGCCCCGGAACTCGCGGCGTGGTGCGGCACGGTGCCGTGGGAAATTCTCACCGGCCTCACTTACCGCGTGCCGCGAATTTATCGTGGCGCGCACGCGGCGTGAGAGGGCGGTCCAACGTCCAACGTCCAAAGGTCCAAGGTCGAAGGCAGCGTTGGGCGGGCCGTTGCCGACCTTGGACTTTTGGACCCTGGATCTTGGACTTCCCGCCGCCTGCCCGCTTGCCTCCGCCCTGCCTCCGCGCCTAACCTCCGCCGTGTCGTCGGCGTGGCCGCGGCTCGCAACGCATGATTCGCTCATTTGCTTTCACGACCCAGGGCAAGCTGCACAGCACGGACCTGCAGCGGTTCCTGATGCCCACGCTGCTCAGCGACACCAACCTCTTCCTCTGGATCGATCTGGAGAATCCCTCGATTGAGGACGCGAAGTTCATCCTGGAAGGGATCTTTCATTTCCACCCGCTCTCGGTCGAGGACTGCATCAATGAAAGCCAGTCGCCGAAGGTCGAGGAGTATTCGCCGAAGGAGGAGGACAAGTTCTCCCAGTACCTCTTCATAGTCATCCACGGTGTGGATTACAGCCGCAAGGACGGCGTGTTCGCGACGAGCGAGTTGAACTTCTTTCTCGGGAAAAACTTCCTCGTCACCTACCACACCGTGCCGCTGCGCGCGATTACGCAGGTCGAGGACATGTGCGTGAAAGGCACGCTCGGCGTGGCGCGTGCGCCGGATCGCGTCGCGCAGAAGCTGCTCGATTCGCTGGTCGAGAATTACAAACCCGCGCTCGAAGAACTTTCCATCGAGATCGGTGAAATCGAAGCGGCGGCACTGGCGCATCCGAGCAAGGAGACCTTGAACCGCATCCTCGCGGTGAAGAAGGAGGTCTTTCATTTGCGCCGCATCATCGGTCCGCAGAGCGAGGTGCTGGCGCGGTTCGCGCGCGGCGAGTTCAAACTGATTCGTCCGCATCTCGTGCCTTACTATCGCAACGTGTCTGACGCGCTCTACCACATTTCGGAAATGGCGCAGAGCTACGCGGATTCGCTCACGGGCATTCTCCAGATTTACCTGAACATGTCGTCGAACCAGACCGGCGAAGTCGTGAAGTTCCTCACCATCATTACCGCCATCACCACGCCGCTGATGATGATTGGCACCTGGTACGGGATGAACTTCAAGGACATGCCCGAGTTGAGCTGGAAGCACGGCTACATGATTGCGGGCATCGTGATGATCGTCTCCACGGTGGCGACGTGGCTGTACTTCAGGAGAAAGAAGTGGTTTTGAGAATAACGAATGACGAATGGAGTCAGGTCCGCCGCGATGAGGGCAAGTCAGGCCCGGAGGGCCGTCAGAAATTAGCCGGTGGCGTGAGCCACCGGAAAAAACGCGCGAACGAACCAGCCCTGAAAGGGCGGCACCAGCGCGACCGGATAGACCGTGTGACGCCCCATCCGGGGCTGATTATTTTTTCCAACCTGACCGGTGGCTCACGCCACCGGCTAATTTCTGCCCGGCCCCCCGGGCCTACGGAGTTTGATGCGTCTGCCCCGAGCGGACGTACGCGGCCAGCGACGCCCTCCCAGCCCCATTCGTCATTCGACATTCGACATTCGTCATTCCACCGTGGCTGGTAAATCCAACTTCCTCGACCGCGTCCTCGGCCGCCTTCCGCGTCTCGACAAAGAAGGTCTGCAAACCGTCGTCGAGCGCCTGGCGCACGAGCACGCGTTTCTGGAGACGCTGTTCAACACCATCGAGGACGGCGTGCTGGTCGTGGATGCGGAGGGTGGCGTGGCTTATTTCAACGAGGCGGCGACGCGGCTGCTCGGTTTGCCCGACGACGCGGAGGGCCAGCACATCCGCCGCATCCTGCCCGGCCTCGATTGGAAGCAGCTCTCGGAAATGGATCGCGCGGGCGGCCAGCGCGTCGCGCGACATGAATTGGAAATAAGTTATCCGCGCCCGCGCTTTCTCCACGTCTATGCCGCGCCGCTCGATGCCGAAAAGCGTGGCAGCACCGGCCTGGCGCTGATTCTCCACGACGCCACCGAGGCGCGCGACAAGACGCACGCCGCCATTGAGACCGAGCGCAGCCAGGCGCTCACGCTGCTCGCGGCCAGCGTGGCGCATGAGATTGGCAATCCGCTCAACGCGCTCAGCATTCATCTGCAACTGCTCGAGCGCGAGGCGCGCAAGCTGAAGAAGCTCGTGCCGGAAATTCGCGCGGCCAGCGGACGCGCCAGGGACACCGCCAGCGTGAGCGCCGACGTGATGGACATCGCGCTCAAGACCGAGCAATACCTCGGCGTGGCCAAGGGCGAGATCACCCGGCTCGACTACATCATCACGCAGTTCCTGGAGGCCATCCGCCCGGCGCCGTTGCAACTTCAGCCCGCGTCGTTGAACGATGTCGTGCGCGAGACGTTGGAACTGCTGCGCCCGGAAATTGAGAATCGCGGATTGCGCGTGGAAGAAAAACTCGAGGGCAAACTGCCGCTCGCGCCCATTGACCCCGCGCAGATCAAGCAGGTGCTGGTGAACCTCTGCAAGAACGCCATCCAGGCCACGACGCGCGGCGGCGTGCTCACGCTCGGCACCGAGCGGCGCGAGGAGGGCGTGTGCCTCGTGGTCGCCGACACCGGCGGCGGCATTCCGCAGGAGATGCTCAACCGCATCTTCGAGCCGTTCTACACCACGAAGAAAAAGGGCAGCGGGCTGGGCCTGATGATTGTGCAGCGCATCGTGCGCGATCACGGCGGGCGCATCCAACTGGAGAGCAACGTGGGGCAAGGCACGACCTTCCGCATCTGGCTGCCGCTGGCGGAGAAAGCGCCGAGGTTGCTGGGTGAGGGGAATTGAACCGCGAGGACGGGTTCAAAGCACCGAGAGAAATTCCTCGACGGAGACGCCGGCCTGCCGAAGCGCGCCCGCCAGCGTGCCGACCTTGATCTCGCGATGATTGGGCACCACGCAGCCAGATGAACCGCGCCGCAGGACGATGTGACTTCCGCGTTGGCGTTTGACCTAGAAGCCAAGCTTCTGCAAAGCGCGCACTGCCTCGGAGCCGAAGACGTGGGGCAGCTTAGGCATGACCCGCCACCTCGAACGTCGTCAGCAACGCCTGGCCGCGCGGAACCAAGGGAAATTCCTCAAGATAAAGCTCGGTGGCTTCGCGGAGATTGCTGATGGCTTCGGGCACGGACTCGCCCTGCGTGGTGGTCCCGGTCTCGGGATTGAAGGCGACGAAGCCGCCCTCCTCGGCTGGAAGCAAAACGGCAGTGAGTAGCATGAGCGTAGTGTCGGGAATTCACGTCGCGAGTCAAGGCATGCGGTTACGATGAGATGTTGCGCGACCACGGCGGGCGCATTCAACTGGAGAGCAACGTGGGGCAGGGGACGACCTTCCGCATCTGGCTGCCGCTCGCGGAGAAGACGACGCGGCTGTTGGGCTTGGGGAATTGAACGGAAGCGGAGGTACTAACAAGCCGGCCCACGGGACGCGTGAATGGCCAACCCCGGCGTCATGCCGGGTTGGCTTTCAGCCTATCAAGTGGGTTAAGGAAGCGCCTGCCCACCCCACCGAGGCGGACCCGGAAAAGAAAAGGCCCGGTGCGTTCACCGGGCTCGTTCAACCACCAGTAGCTTTGAGGCTCCGCGCGCGTTCACGCCCCCGTCATGCTCCCATCCCCGGCGCGCTCCGCTCAAAGCTACCCTTGGGGTTAGGCCGCGTTGTGTCGTGTATGAGTGCTCCTCCGAAATCGTCTCGTAAAACCAAGCGCCAATGCTGTAACCAAAGGCATGAAGACCGGCAACACAATGGCGACGCGGACCATCCGCGACTCCCAATCCCACGGCCGAAGTAGGTAAGCGATTAACGCGAAAGGTAATGCGGTCGCTAAGCAGAGCAGCGTCAACACGACGATGCGCCCAAACCTGAAATCACTCCGATCACGACGCGTGCCGAACCAGCAAACAAGGAGCACCACGATAATCTGGAACGCGCCGGCGAGTATCAGCTCCAGCGGACTGCGGCTTTGGATGGCGGATTCTGCGAACATAGTCGAGCGGCCTAACAGTGAGTCGGCGGCGTGAGTTTCAGCCGATCTGGTTTCATGGTCGAAAACTAAAAGGGACGTAACTGGCCGGTCGAGAATATTTCTTCCCACCATGAACCCCGATCAGCTTCCCGGAAAGGCGGCGCAGCCTTCGTCGGAAAAATTGCTGCCTAACCCCAAGGCCCGCCTCCAAGATCAGTTGCACGAGGTGGCCCGTTTCCGGCATCTGGCCGGGCGGGGTAGGTTCTCCTCCGTCTGAGCAAATGGTTGAGTCAGGCGGGACGCCTGTCCTACTGGATGGTTCTGCTAAATCACAAAGTCCGACGCGTTGAACGGTTCCTGCTCCACCTTGCGGTGGACGGAATTTTTGGGGCGGCTACAGCGCCTCCAGCACTTCTGCCGCGTGTTCTTCCGGCTTCACGGTGGGCCAGATTTTTTTGATTTTGCCATCGGGGCCGATCAGGAAGGTGACGCGGTGGGTGCCGAGGTATTTGCGGCCCATGAAAGTTTTCTCGCCCCACACGCCGTAGGCTTCCACGATTTTTTTCTCGGTGTCGGCGAGGAGCGTGAAGGGCAGTTTGAATTTCTCCACGAACTTGTCGTGGGCCTTCACCGGGTCGGTGCTGACGCCGAGCACGACCGCGCCGCGTTTCTTGAAGTCGGCGTAGCCGTCGCGGAAGGCGCAGGCTTCCTTGGTGCAGCCCGGCGTGTCGTCCTTCGGATAGAAGTAGAGGATGACGTTCTGGCCTTGGAAATCCGCGAGCGAGAGGCGTCCGCCGCCGCTGGTCTCCAC
>JBBQYK010000155.1:0-11436 GCA_038208765.1 Verrucomicrobiota bacterium | reverse complement strand
TCTGCTCAACGGCGCGGCCCAACAAACTCTCGCCGCCCAGCCGGGCGAAACGATCCGGCTCCGGGTCATTGATGGTTCGGCCAGCACGTTTTTCTTCATGCAGTTTGCCGGTGGCCCGTTGCGGGTCATCGCGGCGGATGGGCAGCCGGTGCAACCCTTCGACGAACAGCGCCTGCTGATGGGCGTGGCCGAAACGTACGACGTGATCGTCACCGTGCCGGCAGAGGGCAGCTACGAATTTCGCGCCACGGCGCATGATGGTTCGGGGCAGACCTCGTTGTGGATTGGTTCCGGCCCACGGCACGCTGCGCCAGACGTCCCGTTCCCCAATCTCTACGTGAACATGGGCGGTCTCACGCTCAAACGCGTGTTGGCCTTAACTCCGGGCGGCTCGATGGGCATGCCGAACGACGCTGTCCGCGCGGGTAAGTTTGATCAACCAGGCATGAACGGCATGGATGGGATGAAGAAAATGGACGGAATGAAGGGGATGGATCACGGCGACATGAAGCCGGAGACCGGTAACGCGAAGCATGCCGGGATGGCTTCCGCGCCCGCAGGGAAACATGAGGGTCACGACATGAGCGGTATGGCGCACGAGAAGATGCCGATGGGTCCGGGAATGGTTTCCCATGCGAAACCCGCTGCCGCGAAAAGCACTTGGCTCGGGCTGCTCGCAGGAGACGTGAGTTCAAAAGCCCCGTTGGCCGCCGACGGCATGAGCCCCGAACGTCCCGGGCCGCCTTACGACAAGCTGCGCGCCTTGCAGTCCACCGCTTTCGATTCCTCAAATGGGGTCCGCGAAATCCGACTCACCCTCGACGGCGACATGGAGCGTTACGTCTGGTTTTTGAACAACAAGCCGCTGTCGGCGACCGATGACATTGAAATCAAACGCGGTGAAGTCGTGCGGTTCATTATGATCAACCGCACGATGATGCATCACCCGATGCATCTCCACGGACATTTCTTCCGGGTGCTCAACGCGCAGGGCGAATTCTCACCGCTCAAGCACACCGTGGATGTCGCCCCCATGACGACCACCGTAATCGAGTTCACGGCGGACGAGTTCGGCGACTGGTTTTTTCACTGCCACTTGCTCTATCACATGATGAGCGGCATGGCGCGCGTGGTGCATTATCAGGACTTCGCACCCGACCCAGCCACGGCCGCCGTCCGCCCCCATCTCTACCACGACCCTTTCTATCTGTATGGTCAGGCGGATGTGCTTTCGCAGATGGCGCAGGGAACATTGGTTTACGCCAACACGCGGCACATCTTCTCCACCGAATGGCGGGCCGGATGGCAGCGAGTGGACGAGGTGGAGTGGGAGGTCACGCCCGCCTACGATTACTACCTGAACCGGTTTGCCAGCGTCTTTGCCGGGGTTGACCTCGAAGGCACGGGCGATCACTTCGAAAAGCACGAGGGCGTTTTCGGCCTGCGCTACCTGCTGCCGCTCAATATCACTTCGCGGCTGTGGGTGGACACCGCCGGTGAATTTCAATTCGTCGTCGGTAAGCACCTGGAACTTACGCCGCGACTGGCGGCGTTTTCGGAGGCCGAATATGACACCAAGGAACATTGGGAAATCCGGGCGGGCACAAGCTACCTGCTGAGTAAGAATTTTTCACTGATCGGCCAATGGCATTCCCAGTTCGGTTGGGGCGGCGGTCTGCGCTGGCAGTTCTGAACCTGAAGAATCAGCCACCTAAAATTGAACTAATATGAACAAAGACCCGATTTGCGGAATGAACATTGACGAGGCCGCCGCACTCCACGCTGCACGCGACCGAAAGCTCCGGAAAAACATGGAAAGGACTCAATAAAATGAATACGTGGCTTTCACTGTTACCTCCGCTGATTACCATAGCGGTAGCCATCTGGTCGAAAAAAATACTCCCTGCTCTTTTGATCGGACTGCTAATCGGCAGTTATCTTTTACATCCCACGGTCACCGGTGGCTTTGAAGGTGCGGTGGACCAGATTGTGAAAACCCTGACTGACAAGGACAACCTTCAGGTGCTCCTGTTTCTGTATTTGTTCAGCGGATTAATCGGAATCGTAAAACGCTCCGGCGGTATCAAAGCGTTTTCCGACAAAGCCGGCAAACACATCAAAAGTGAAAAAGGAGTGTTCTTCACCTTGTGGGCCTTGATTCCCGTGACTTTCATCGATTGCGGATTCCGAATTGTCGGCGCGGGTTCCATTACCCGATCTTTGGCCGAAAAGCATAAGATCGCCACCGAGAGGCTGGCTTTCATGTTGAACAACACCGCCAGTCCGGTGGTGGAATTGATCCCCATCGCCACTACCTACGTGGGATTCAATGTCGCGATCATTGCCCAGGGATTAAAAATTGCCGGAGTCACGGAAAGCAATTCCGCCTACACCATCTGGCTTAAAGCCATCCCCCTGGAATTCTTCAGCATCGTGGTCATTCTGATCACCTTTCTTTCCATCTTTGTTCAATTCAAGAAGGCCGGCCACAAACTTGGAGCCTCGCATGGCGGCAAACCAGAAACGGGCATGAACATGGAAGATCACAAACCCGTGATAAAACCACGGGTGATCAACCTCATTGTTCCCATGATTTCCGTAATTCTGTTTAGCTTTTTCTTCTTTTGGCTTTTCGGAAGAGAAAAATCGGGCAGCGCCTCCATTTTATCAGCGATAACCAACACGGAACCGAACAGGGCCATGCTCGTGGCACTGTTCATCTCCATCGTCGTCTCCGCGATCCTTTACGTGTTTCAAAAGTATAATCTGAAACAACTGACCGCCGATGTTATCTCCGGTGGGAACGAAATCATGACCACTCTGGCGATTCTTGCCATCGCCTGGCCATTGGCAGCGGTTTCACAAGAGCTGGGATTGAACGCGCTGATTCAGCAGCAGGTAGGAAGCTCCCTGCCGGCGTGGAGTGTTCCGGTTTCGATTTTTCTATTGTCTGCGGCGGTAACTTATTTCATCGGCTCAGGCTGGGGAGCAGCTTCACTCATCATGCCTTTCGCCATTCCCTTGGCGGTGTCCGTGGGTGCCGGCCTTCCACTGTGCGTTGCCGCGGTAATTACCGGAGGAACATTCGGAGATGTTACTTCACCCGTTGCCGGAATGACGAATATGTCATCGAACATTGCTCACGCCGACCACACAAAATATGTGAGGTATGCCGCACCCTATAATTTTACCGCAGCAGGTATTGCAGCAATTCTTTTTGTGATAGCGGGGTTTCTCCAATGAAAGCATTTGGACAAATTACTTGCACAGCGGGCGCGCGGTGTGCGCCTGCGGGTAGCGGTTAATTGCCACTGCGACGAAGCACCGAATCAAAGGAACTGACCTATGGCTACAGATCCAATTTGCGGAATGACGGTGGACGAAACGACGGCTCTCCGCGCCGAACGAGACGGGGAGACGTTTTACTTTTGCAGCGAAAATTGCCGGAAGAAGTTTCTGGCACAGGCTCAGCCTGCCAGCAGCGGCGGCGGCGGTTCATGTTGCGGCGGCAAGGAAACCCACGCGCATCACGACCATTCCCATCACGAGCACGCCGCGGTGAAACCTTCAACGGCCGCGAAGTATTTCTGTCCCATGTGTCCCGGCGTGGAGTCGGACAAACCGGGTGATTGTCCGAAGTGCGGCATGGCCTTGGAACGCAATCCAGCGTGGGTCGCGCCCGCGACGGGCAAACCCATTTACACTTGCCCGATGCACCCGGAGGTTCAGCAAGACCATCCGGGAGATTGCCCCAAGTGCGGCATGGCGCTCGAACCCAAGACCGTCAGTTCCGGTGCGGAAGAGGATGACAACGCTGAACTCCGCGACATGACGCGGCGGTTCTGGGTCGGCGGCGCGCTCACGCTGCCGGTCTTCGTGCTCGCGATGGCGCACCTGATTCCCGCGCTGGGTCACGAGAGCTGGGTGATGAGCGATGCGTCGCGCTGGATTCAATTCGTTCTCTCAACACCCGTCGTGCTGTGGGCGGGTTGGCCGTTCTTTCGGCGCGGCTGGCGTTCGCTCGTGACGTGGCATTTGAACATGTTCACGTTGATCGCCATCGGCGTCGGCACGGCCTTCGTTTACAGCGTCGTGGCCCTGCTCGCGCCGGGTTTGTTCCCGCCGGCGATGCGACCGCACGGCGCGGTGGACATCTATTTTGAAGCAGCGGCGGTGATTGTGGTGCTCGTGCTGTTGGGTCAGGTGCTTGAACTCCGCGCCCGCAGTCGCACGGGCAGCGCCATCAAAGCGTTGCTGAATCTCGCGCCGCCGGTCGCCCGGCGCGTCGGCAAAAACAGTGACGAAGAAGTTCCGCTCGAACAAGTTCATGTCGGCGATTTGCTGCGAGTTCGCCCCGGCGACAAAGTTCCGGTGGATGGGGTCCTTACCGAAGGCCATTCCAGCGTGGAAGAATCCATGATTACCGGCGAGCCGTTGCCGGTGGAAAAGAACGTCGGCGACAAAGTGACGGGCGGGACGGTGAACGGCACCGGCGGTTTCGTCATGCGAGCGGAAAAAGTCGGGAGCGATACGTTGCTCGCACGCATCGTGAACATGGTCGCCGAAGCGCAACGCAGCCGCGCGCCCATTCAAGGTGTGGCGGACAAGGTGGCCGCCCTGTTCGTCCCGGCGGTCGTCGGGGTCGCGGTGCTCACGTTCGCGCTGTGGATGTTTTTCGGCCCGGAGCCGCGCCTGGCCTATGCGATGGTGAACGCCGTCGCCGTGCTCATCATCGCCTGTCCGTGCGCGCTCGGTCTGGCGACGCCCATGTCCATCATGGTCGGCGTCGGGCGCGGCGCGCAGGAAGGTGTGCTGGTGAAAAGCGCCGAGGCCCTCGAACGACTCGAGAAGGTGACGACGCTCGTGGTGGACAAAACCGGCACGCTCACGGAAGGGAAGCCGCGGCTCATGGACTATCAAGCGACGGGCGGTTTCGACCGGAACGAATTGCTCCGCCTCGCCGCGTCACTGGAACAGAGCAGCGAGCATCCGTTGGCGGCGGCAATTGTGAACGGCGCGAAGGCGCAGAACTTGGCGCTCGAACCCGTGACAGATTTTCGTTCCGTCACCGGCGGCGGCGTGTTTGGACGCATCGCCGGTAAGGCGGTGCTCGTGGGCAAGGCTAATTTTCTCCGTGCTGAAGGCGTAGCGGGACTCGAAGCGTTGGAAGCGGCGGCCAGCCCGCTGCAGCAAGCCGGACAAACGGTGATGTTCGTCGCGCTGGACGGAAAAGCTGCGGGCCACTTGTCAGTGGCCGACCCGGTGAAAGCCACCACACCCGAAGCCATTCGCGAACTCCACGCGCTCGGCCTGCGCCTGGTCATGGTGACAGGTGACAACCGGCGCACAGCCGAAGCGGTGGCACAAACTCTTGGCCTTGACGCGGTCGAAGCGGAAGTCGAACCGCAAGGCAAGATTGACCACATCCAGCAATACCGCCACGCCGGTCAAGTGGTCGCGATGGCGGGCGACGGCATCAACGACGCGCCGGCCCTGGCGCAAGCCGACGTGGGGATTGCGATGGGCACTGGCACTGACGTGGCCATGCAAAGCGCCGGTGTCACGCTCGTGAAAGGCGACCTGCGCGCGATCGCCAAAGCGATTCATCTCAGTCGCGCCACCATGCGGAACATCCGGCAAAATCTTTTCTTCGCGTTCATCTATAACGCGCTCGGCATTCCAGTAGCGGCTGGATTGCTCTATCCGTTTTTCGGGGTGCTGCTGAGTCCAATCATTGCAGGCGCGGCGATGAGTCTCAGTTCCGTGTCAGTCATTTCCAACGCCCTGCGGTTACGCCGGGCAAAGCTATGAATGGAACGAAAGCCGTGACCTATGATTAACGGCCTCATCCACTGGTGTCTGAAGCACGCGTTTCTCGTCGTGCTCGCGGTAATCGCCATCGTGGGTGTCGGCTATTACGCGCTGATCAACACGCGAGTTGATGCCATCCCTGACATCGGCGAGAAGCAGGTCATCGTGTTCGCCGATTGGCCGGGCCGCTCGCCGCAGGACGTGGACAACCAAGTCACGTATCCGCTCACGACCAGCCTGACCGGCACGCCCGGCGTGAAGTCCATCCGGTCCATGTCCGGTTTTGGTTTCGCGATGGTCTTCGTCATTTTCAAGGACGACGTGGATTACTATTGGGCGCGGTCACGAGTGTTGGAACGCATCAACGTCGCCCAGCAACGGCTGCCGACGGGCGTCACGCCGGTGCTCGGTCCAGACGCCACCGCGCTGGGCCAGGTCTTCTGGTACACGGTGGAGGCGGAAGGCTTCGACCTCGCAGAACTACGTTCCATCCAGGACTGGTATATCCGCTATCAACTCAACTCCGTGGATGGCGTCTCGGAAGTCGCCAGCATTGGCGGCTTCGTGAAGCAGTATCAAATTGACGTGCATCCCGACAAACTCCGCGCCCACGGGGTCACGCTGATGCAGGTTTACGAGGCCGTGCGCAACTCGAACATTGATGTGGGCGCGAAGGTCTTGGAAAAAAACGGCATTGAGTTTTTCATTCGCGGCGTCGGCTTTATCAAGTCGGTCGAGGATTTGGAGAAGGTTGTCATCCGTCAGGAAAAGGGCACGCCGATCCAGGTCAAACACGTGGCCACCGTCACGCTCGGCCCGGACTTCCGCCGGGGTGCGCTCGACAAAGCGGGCGTCGAAGCCGTTGGCGGCGTGGTGCTCATGCGCTACGGCGAGAACCCGCTGAGGGTCGTCGAGCGCGTGAAGGAAAAGATCAAGCAATTGGAACTGGGCATGCCGCAGAAGACGCTGGCCGATGGTCGCGTGTCGAAAGTTAAAATCGTTTCCTTCTACGACCGCACCGACATCGTGCAGGAAACCATTGGCACGCTGAAAGAGGCGTTGCTGGAGGAGGCGCTGATGGCGAGCATTGTCATCCTCATTTTTATGCTGCATTTGCGCAGCACGGTTTCGGTGCTCGTCACTTTGCCGCTCTCCCTCGGGTTCTGCTTCATCCTCATGTATGCGTTCGGCGTCGATGCCAACATCATGTCGCTGGCCGGGCTGGCCATCGCCATCGCGGACGTGGGCGACATGGGAATCATCATGACGGAAAATATTTACCGTCATATCGCCACCGGTGATAAAGAGAAAAGCCACTTTCAAAAAGTCTTCGACGGCGCTTCCGAAGTGGGTGGCGCCATTGTCACCGCAGTCTCGAATACGCTGGTCTCATTCATCCCGGTTTTCTTTCTCGCCGGCCAGGAAGGGAAACTGTTTCGTCCGCTCGCGTTCACCAAAACCTTTGCCATCGGCGCGGCCGTTATTCTCGCGCTCACGGTGGTTCCGCTCGTTTGTTACTTCCTGTTCAGACCCGTGAAATGGTCCAAGCGCACCGTGTGGATTATCGCCGGAGCGCTCGGCCTGGCCTCGGTCTTCGCGGCCCACGCCATCTTCATGTGGGTGCTGACCGGCAGCCATTACAGCGGCTGGCCGATGTCCATCGTGGTCGGTGTGATCGTCACGCTGGCCCTGGTGCGCATGACGCGGGAGCGGTTTTTGCCGCTGGAGGAAAATCGCGTCTCACGCGGCGTCGCCAGAGTTTATACGCCCACCTTGCGCTGGATTCTCGCGCACAAAAAAACCTTCCTCATCCTGCCCGTGACGATTCTGTTCACCGGGCTGACCATTTGGCTGGGCATCGGCAAAATGCTCGCGCCCGTCGGTTGGGCCATCAATCTGTTCGCCCGCGAGCAGCCATCGCCCGAACTGAAGCATGCGATGTCTTTGAATGCGACCAACGACGTGAAGCGCCCGCTCGTCGAGTTCGATCAAGTGCGCTCGCAACAGGTGAAGCGCGCCGACGGCTCAACGCATCGGCGCATCGCGTGGCGGCGGCCCGATCCAAAAGAGCGCGACGCTGAGGCGGCCCGCGGCATCGAAATCGTGAAGGAGAGCCGCATCATGGGAGGCATTGGCCGTGAGTTCATGCCGCCGCTCGACGAAGGCTCGTTTCTCTACATGCCGTCGCTCCTGCCGCAAGCCGGCCTTGGCCCTGCCATCGAAGTCAACGCCCGGCAGGACATGGCCATTGCCAGCGTGCCCGAAGTCGAGTCGGTGGTCGGAAAGCTTGGCCGCGCCGAATCCGCGCTCGACCCTGCGCCCATCGGCATGATGGAAAGCATCGTCATCTTGAAGCCCGCGTCGGACTGGCGGCGCTTGCCCGTGAAACGCTGGTTCTCCAACTGGCCGGGCTGGTTGAAGAAGCCGCTCACCTTGATTTGGGCCGAGGAACGCAGCATCACGAAAAACGAAATCCTCACCGAGCTTCAGGAGAAGACCGCCATTCCGGGCGTGCTGCCGACGTTCCTGCAACCGATTCAAACGCGCCTCGTCATGCTGCAAACCGGCTTTCGCGCCATGATGGGCGTGAAGATTTACGGGAGCGACCTGAAGGAAATCGAGCGCATCGGTCTGGAGATCGAGCAAATGCTCAAGCAAGTGCCCGGCGCGACTGACATCGTTGCCGACCGCATCGTCGGCAAGCCTTATCTCGAGTTCGAAATCGACCGCGACCGCATCGCCCGCTACGGCGTCAGCATCCGCGACGTGCAGGATGTCATCGAGATTGCCATCGGCGGCATGAACATCATGGAGTCCGTCGAAGGCCGCGAACGCTACCCGATTCGCGTCCGATACCTGCGCGAGTTCCGCGAAGACGTTCCCGAGCTGGAAAAAATTCTCGTGCCGAGCAGCAGCGGCGCCCAAATCCCGCTCGCGCAAGTCCTCACCATCAAGAGCGTCCTCGGCCCGCAGGAAATCAAGGGCGAGCGCGGCCTGCTCGTCGGCTACGTTACCATGAACACGCGCGACCGCGACGAAGTGAGCGTGGTTGAAGATGCCGAGGCCATGCTCCAAGGCGCGGTGCGTGATGGCCGCCTTAAACTGCCGTCCGGTTACTACTGGGAATGGAGCGGCCAGTTCGAGAACCAGGTTCGCGCTACGAAGCGAATGAGCATCCTCGTGCCGCTCTGCCTGGTCATCATGTTCGTCATGCTCTACGTCAGCTTCAAGCGCTGGTGGATCGCGCCCGTCATCTACTTTGGTATTCTCGTCTCCGCGTCCGGTGGATTCATCATGCTGGCGTTGTGGGACGTGAATCTCTCCATCGCCGTGTGGGTCGGTTTCCTCGTCCTGTTCGGCGTGGTGGATGACGACGGCGTGGTTATGTCCACCTACCTCGAACAGATTTTCGACAAGGCGACCTTCAACTCGGTCCAGGATGTTCGCGAAGCGGTCGTGCAAGCCGGCTTGAAGCGCATCCGCCCCTGCCTGATGACAATTTCAACGACCATCTTCGGCCTCATGCCGATCTTCTGGGCGACCGGGCGCGGCTCTGACGTGATGCAACCGATGGCGATCCCGAGCGTCGGCGGAATGGTGGTCAGCCTTTTCGTCACCATCTTCATCGCGCCGTGTTTGTTCTGTGCCGTCGAGGAGTGGAAGTGGAAGCGCACGCAACGACTTGCTCCGAAAGAAGCAACCTCATGACCGCCAAACAAGCGAACGATTTTTGTGAAACATAGCGACCATCCGACCGAGAAATCGGATCCGACCAAAACCAAACCAAAGTTAATATGAAAACGAGCGTTATTGAAGTGCACGAGATGCTGTCGGTATGGAGCGTGGATGAAGTGGAAAAGCGGATTGGCGAGGTGCCGGGGGTCGAAAGCGTTACTGTCAATTACGCTGCGAAAAGCGCCACCGTGCGCTACGACGAAACCCGACTCCAGGTCGCTGATATCAAGTCGGCCGTGCGCCAAAGCGGGTATGAGTCACCAGGCGAATCCCCACCAACACCCAAAGCGTCCACGACCGCGCCGGTCGCACCATCTGCGGCCCCCGCACCCGCTGCGCCGAAACCTTCCCCCGTCACACCCACGGTAACATCCGCTGCACCGAAATCAGCCACGGACGCCGCTGCCGCCGTGCCCGCGCCTGCCGCGCCAAAAGGCGACGGAAAACAGGCTAAAACGGAGCCGACTGCACCGCCGTCAACACCCGTTGCCGTCACGCCGAAACCTTCCCCGGACGCGCCTGCCGCCAAACCCGCGCCCACATCCGCTACGCCGAAAACTGCCGATCCTGCGGCACCCGCGCCCGCCGCTCCCGCAGGCGACGGAAAAAAGGACAAAGCAGCGGCAGACTCGCCGCCTGCAACACCCGCAGTTGCTGCCCCGAAACCTCATCCGGACGCGCCTGTTGCCGCCCCCGGGGCCGCACCCGCAGCGCCCGCAACCGGCGGCCACAAGGATCATCATGCGCACATGGCGGCGGATTTTCGGAAACGGTTCTGGATCTCACTGGCCCTCACCCTGCCGATTCTCGTCCTCTCGCCGATGCTCCAAACGCTGGTGGGACTGCGGGAAGCCATTCGTTTCCCCGGCGATGTCTATGTGCTGTTCGGATTATCGTCCGCCGTCTTTTGGTTCGGCGGTTGGCCGTTCCTCAAAGGATTTATCGAAGAGATCAAATCCCGCCGACCCGGAATGATGACACTCATCTCCGTCGCGGTCGCCACGGCGTATATCTACAGCAGCGCCGTCGTATTCGGCCTGACCGGCAAGATGTTCTTCTGGGAGCTGGTCACCCTGGTTGACATCATGTTGCTCGGGCATTGGATTGAAATGAAGTCAGTGATGGGCGCATCGCGGGCCTTGGAGGAACTGGCGAAACTCATGCCCTCCGACGCGCATAAGCTCATGCCCGACGGCAGCGTGAAGGACGTGCCGCTCGGCGAACTCGCGGTGAATGACAAAGTCCTGATCAAACCGGGCGAGAAGATTCCCGCCGACGGTGTCATCGTCGCCGGCGAGAGTTCGGTCAATGAGGCGATGCTTACCGGGGAATCAACTCCCGCTGCCAAAAAGACGGGCGCAAAAGTCATCGGCGGGGCCATCAACGGGGAAGGTTCGTTGACCATCGAAGTCAAGGGCACTGGCAAGGATTCGTTTCTCTCGCAGGTCATTGATCTCGTCAAACAGGCGCAGGAAAGCAAATCGAAGACCCAGGACCTCGCCAACACCGCCGCGCTTTGGCTCACCATTGTGGCGCTGGGCGGTGGCGCGATCACCTTGATCATTTGGCTGACTCTGATGGGAAAAGATTTTGCCTTCGCCATAGAGCGCGCCGTGACCGTGATGGTCATCGCCTGCCCTCATGCCCTGGGCCTTGCCGTGCCGTTGGTGGTAGCCGTCTCCACGGCACTGGCTGCAAAAAATGGATTGCTCATTCGGAATCGGGTTGCCTTCGAAGGTGCCCGAAAAATTCAGGCCATCATTTTCGACAAGACCGGCACGCTGACCGAGGGCCGCTTTGGCGTGACCGAAACCTTGGTGCTTTCGCAGGACATCAACGAAGAAACGCTGCGCACCTACGCGGCTTCCGTGGATGCGAATTCCGAACATC
>JBBQYK010000154.1:0-11473 GCA_038208765.1 Verrucomicrobiota bacterium | reverse complement strand
GTGGCGACGCGCGTCGTGTTCGGGCACAGCGGAAATCTCGCGCTGCTGAAAAGCCGCAACCGCTGGGTGCTCGTCGCGGTCGGACTGATGTTGCTCGGCATGGCCACCCGCATCAGCGGCGATTTCTGGCCGCAGGTTCTCGCCTCGCATTACACGTACGGGGCGCTGCTTTGGATCGCGGGCGTCGTGCTCTGGGCGGTTCACGTTCTGCCCAAGGTGCTCCTCGCGGATCGCGAAGACTGACGAGCGACGATTTTTTATTTTGGCTATGCGAATTGGCCAGCGGTCTTCGCAACATTTCAACGGCCAGGCGCCAGCACCCCAATTTCCGCCCACTGATGGACAACGGATGGTTAGCAGCCTACACCGTGCGGGCTGATGTTACCCACAGTCGCGGCGCGGTCAGGAACGCAGGCCACCGTCGGGCAACGGACATGAGTACCGGAGCTACGGTCAACACCCCATACTGCGGGGGCGGCTTCGCCTTACTGTGAGCGGCCAATAGCCAACATAAAACACATGAAAATCAACGCCCTTTCATCGCTCTGCGCCCGCGCGCTGGCGAGTGCGCTTCTGGTGACGGCTCCCTCCCTGGCACCCGGCGCTGAGGCCGCGGTCGCCGCTCGCGGACCAAATGCCAAAGGCGCAGATCCAACCGTCACTGGAGAAGAAACCGCGGTGCTTACGCAAGCGCCCCATGTCCCGCCACCGATCAAGCGGTCGCACGCGACGAAAGTAATCGTGAAACTCGAAGTGAAGGAGGTCGTGAAGAAGCTGTCCGACGGCGTCGAATATCTTTTCTGGACGTTCGGCGGGGACGTCCCGGGAAGTTTCATCCGCATTCGCGAGGGCGACCTCGTGGAATTTCACCTGCTCAATCACCCGTCGAGCAAGATGCCGCACAACATCGACCTCCACGCGGTCACCGGCCCCGGCGGCGGCGCGGCCTCGTCGTTCACGGCACCGGGACACTCGTCGCAATTTTCGTTCAAGGCGCTCAATCCCGGACTCTACGTTTATCACTGCGCCACGGCACCGGTCGGAATGCATGTGGCCAATGGCATGTATGGACTCATTCTCGTCGAGCCGAAGGAAGGTCTGCCGCCGGTGAACAAGGAGTATTACATCATGCAGGGTGAATTCTACACGGCCGGCAAGTTCGGCGACGAAGGCTTGCAGTACTTCGATCAGAACAAGGCCGTGGACGAACGCCCGACCTACGTCGTGTTCAACGGCGCCGTGAGTTCACTGGTGGGCGACAAAGCCATTACTGCGAACGTGGGCGAGACGGTGCGCCTGTTCGTTGGGAACGGCGGTCCGAACCTGATCTCGTCGTTCCACGTCATCGGCGAGATTTTCGACCATGTGTATCCGGAAGGCAGCACCGTGCCGACCTTGAAGAATGTGCAGACGACGCTGGTTCCGGCGGGCGGTTCCGCGATGGTGGATTTCAAAGTCGAAGTGCCGGGCACCTACGTGCTCGTCGATCACTCGCTCTTCCGCGCGTTCAACAAAGGCGCGCTCGGGATGTTAAAAGTGTCCGGGCCGGAGAATCTCATCGCCTATTCCGGCAAGGAAGTGGACGCGGTCTATCTGGGCAGCCAGGCCGCCGCCGGCTCGGAAGCGCAGAAGCAAGTCGCGGCCTTGCAGGCGCAGGTGAAGGCCGCCATGACCTCCGACCCGAAGATTTCCGCGCTCACCAAGGACATCCAGATTGCGAAGGGGAAGCAGGTGTATATGCAGACCTGTTTTGTCTGCCATCAGGTGAACGCCGAGGGCATTCCCAATCAGATTCCGCCGCTCGCCAAGTCCGACTACTTGATGGCGGACGCGGAACGGGCGATTCGGATTGTGCTCCAGGGTCAGACGGGCGAGGTCGAAGTCAACGGCAAGAAATACAATGGCACGATGCTGCCGCTGAACAACCTGACCGACGAGGAAGTGGCGAACGTGCTGACCTACGTGCGGAACAGCTTCGGCAATTCGGGCGAGGCGGTGAAACCGGAGGCCGTGCGTCTAGTACGCAGCGAAGCTCCAGCGCCGGCCGCCAACCAGTACGAGTGAGTCCATGAGATTTCACACTCTCAAGCTCGTCCCGCTCGCACTCCTCCTGCTGGGCGGGCTGGGCAGTGCGACGAAAGCCCGCGAGGGAGAAACGCCGCCCGCCGGAATGGTGCTGGTTCCGGCCGGGCCGTTCACGCCGCTCTTTCGCGCGGAACAGGAGCCGAAACAAATTCCCGTCGATGCATTTCTGCTCGATGTGCTCCCGGTCACGAATGGCGATTACTTGGAATTCGTCCGGGCCAACCCCAAGTGGCGACGCTCCACGGTCCAGCGTCTTTTTGCGGATGAGGATTATCTCAAGCTCTGGGCGGGCGATTTGGAAACCGGCCCGGCCGTTCACGCCCACGCCCCGGTCACGCAGGTGTCGTGGTTCGCCGCGAAAGCCTTTGCGACCTGGAAAGGAAAGCGCCTGCCCACGACGGCCGAATGGGAATACGCCGCCGCCGCCAGCGCGACACTCCAGGAGGGCGGGAACGATCCCGACTTCATTCGTGAGGTGCGCGCGTGGTACTCAGCCCCGGCGCCGGCGAGGTTGCCGACGGTGGGTGGCGGACGCGCCAATTATTTTGGCGTGCACGATCTCCACGGGCTGGCCTGGGAATGGGTGGTGGACTTCAACACCGCGATGGTCAGCGGCGACGCCCGCGGCGACACCGGATTGGATCGCCAGCTCTTTTGCGGGGCGGGTTCCGAAGGCGCGAAGGATCGCGGAAATTTTCCCGCGTTCATGCGCTACGGATTTCGCAGCAGTTTGAAGGCGAGTTATACCGTCCACAATCTCGGCTTCCGCTGCGCGCGAAGCCTCACCTCGGAAACGAAATGAAAATCCATCATCTGCTCACCGCTGTTTCCGTGCTGGCCCTCGTCCGCACCGGACTGGCTGCCGAGCCAGTGACCGCGCTCACGAACCAGGCAGATTGTTGCGCGAAGGAACTGCCGGCGGCGACGCCGCTTTCTGACCGTTCGCTCTACCAACTTGACTCGTCGTGGACGAACGACGCCGGCGCAGCGTTGCAACTCGCCTCGCTGCGCGGACGTCCGCAAGTCGTCACGATGTTCTTCGCCAGTTGCCAGTTCACCTGCCCGGTGCTGGTGAAGGACATGCGACGCATCGAAGCCGCGCTGCCGGAGAACACGCGCACCAATGTCGGCTTCGTCCTCGTCTCCTTCGACTCCACCCGCGACACGCCGGCCACGCTGGCGCACTATCGGAAGACGCATGGGTTGGCCGCGAACTGGACGTTGTTGCGCGCCGCACCCGACGACGTGCTGGAACTGGGCGCCTTGCTCGGGGTGAAGTTCAAGAAGGATTTGCGCGGCGACTTCGCGCACTCGAACGTCATCACCGTTCTTGATGCCGACGGCGCGATAGTGCGGCAGATCGTTGGCTTGAACCGTGACACGAGCGAAGCCATCGGAGCTGTTGAGCAAGCGTTCACCCCGAAAAAGAAAGAACAAAAAAACAAAACGGAATAAGGAAAAAACCACCATGCCAAGATACATCAGCCTGTTGCGCTTCACGGAGAAAGGCGCCCGTGACATTAAGAATTCAACCCCGCGAGCACTCGACTTCGACAAGGTCGCGGAAAAAGCCGGGGTTCGTGTCGAGGCCCAATACTGGATGTTCGGCGCCTACGATGGGCTGCTGATCCTCAGCGCGGACACCGCCGAAGCCGCGCTCCACTGCCTCACCGAGCTGACCGCGGCGGGCAATGTCCGCACCGAGACGATGCGGGCCTTCGACGCCCAGGAGTTCGCCCAACTAACGGGGAAGTGATTTGGGAGGCGCAGGCGTCCCGCTGCGGGCACCTGGCAACCTACGCCTGAACTTGTGCAAGATCCGCGAAGCCGACTAGTCTCCGCGGCCCATGATCCACGCCGTGACTCAGTTACTCGCTTCTTTCGCCCGGGTGCGCCTGGGCCTGCTCTGGTGCGCCGCAGCCGTGGCGCTGACGCCCTGCGCTCTGGCCGATGACTTCCAAGGCGCGACGCACATGACGCCGTTCGAGGAGGACACCATCAACTACAACCGGGCTGCGGTGACGGGCACCGTGACGAGGTTGCAAAAACGAATCGACGCCGGTGAAGTCACACTCCAGCACGATGAGGCCTACGGCTATCTGCTCGCCGTGCTGGAGGAACTCAAGGTTCCGAAATCGTCGCAGATGCTCGTCTTCTCGAAGACCTCGTTGCAGCGCGAGCACATCTCACCGTCGAACCCGCGCGCCATTTTTTTCAGCGATGATGTTTACGTTGGTTTCATTCCGGGCGCGCCGCTGATTGAGCTGTCGGTGGCCGACCCGAAACTTGGCGGGGTGTTTTACACGCTGGATCAAACGAAGGCGGACAAACCGAAGTTCACGCGCAACAATCAATGTCTCGAATGTCATGCGACTTCGAAAACGATGGGCGTGCCCGGCCATCTCGCGCGATCCTTCGCCACGGACGTAAGTGGCATCGTCGATTTCAACAGCGGCATCTCCCAGGTGAACCACCGCACGCCGTTCGCGGAGCGCTGGGGCGGCTGGTACGTGACGGGCACGCATGGCCAGCAAACGCATCGCGGGAATCTGGTCGGCCCGGCGGCGTTCGCGCGACAGACGAAGCAGCCGAATCATGCGGGCAATGTGACGAACCTCGACGCGGCTTTTGATGTGACGCGCCACCTGCGCAACCAGAGCGACGTTGTGGCGTTGCTGGTGCTCGAGCATCAGATGCACATGCACAATTTCATCACGCGGCTCAATTACGAGGCGACTCTGCAACTCCAGCAATACGGCCACCTGCGTTATCTCACGAACACGGCGGAGTCGTTTCTGAAATACCTGCTCTTCGCGGAAGAGGCTCCGCTGACCGACAGGATCCAGGGCGGCGCGGAATTCGTGAAAGAATTCACGTCGCAAGGACCGCAAGACAAGCGAGGACGCTCGCTGCGCGACTTCGACTTGCAGACGCGGCTGTTCAAGCATCCATGCAGTTACTTGATCTACTCGGACGCATTTGAGGCTCTGCCGGCGGCGATGCGGGAACATCTTTATTCGCGGCTCTGGCAAATTCTCTCCGGCAAAGATCAAAGCGCGACTTACGCATCGCTCAGTCCGGCGACGCGCCAGGCCACGCGGGAGATTCTCGCCGAGACCAAGCGGGGGTTGCCGGACTACTGGAGGAGGGCGCCGGCCACGGCGCGCGGGCCGCAGCCCGGGGCGGCGAGGTGACCGCGTTCCTTCCGGTCAGCATGAGGATGCTCCGAACCGCCCGACGTGCGCTGGCCGTGACTTGGATGGGTCTCTCTGGCGCGCTGGCCGACGCGGCCACGAACGTGGCTCCCAGCGAAATCCACGACATGCTGCAAGGGCATTTCGTTTACATGAAGAATTGCGTTTTCTGTCACGGCCGGCGCGGCGATGGCAAAGGCGAAATGGGGCTGACCGTCATACCGCTGCCGCGCGATTTCGGCGCGGGCGTGTTCAAATACCGTTCCACGCCCTCCGGCTCGCTGCCGACGAACGACGACCTCGTGCGCACGGTGCGCGAGGGCATCGCGGACACCGCCATGCCCGCGTTCACGGCGCTGCCGGAGCGCGACGTGCAGGCGGTGATTGCCTACGTGAAAACATTCTCGCCCCGCTGGCGGAAGCCAGAGAATTACGCCCCACCCGTCACGATTCCCAAACGACCCGCGTGGTTTGATAGCCCCGAAGAATTCACGCGCCGCGTTGTCAGGGGACGCTCGCTCTACGGGAATGTTTGCGCCCCATGCCACGGAGCGCGCGGCGATGGCCTCGGCGGCGTAACGAATCTCGTGGACTCCTGGGGGAACGCGACGCCCGCGCGCGACTTGCGACTCTCCTACATCCGGAGCGGTCGCCAGCTTGAAGACATTTACAAAGTGCTCATCACCGGCATCGACGGCACGCCGATGCCGAGTTTCGCCGAAGGCACGACCGGGGAACAGCGATGGGAACTGGTCGCGTTCATCGAACAACTCCGGCGCGATTACCGGAAGACCGTGCAAGAATAAGCTCCGACAGCGCGCGCCTCACGAGCGGGACTCGGCTTCGGCCAGTTTCTTTCGCGTGGCTTGCAGGCGTTCGATCATCACGGCCGACATGCGCTTAATCATTTCGTAGCCGAAGTCGCGGTCGCGCTCGCAGCTTTCGCGCAGCCACGTTCCGTAGAAGAAGATCGCTTTCGTCGGCGTGATCGCCCGCGCATCGAAGTGCCAGTAGTAGGGCGGGAACAGCCAGGACCAGCCCAACACGTCGTCCCGGCCGATGGTTTGCAGGACGACGGGCGGACGATCCGGCGAAGCGCTTTCGAGCGCCACCTCGCCGTCGAGGACGAGGTAAAACCGGTTCGCCGGATCGCCTTCGCGAAAGATGATCTCGCCGGCGGGAAATTCCTTGAACATGGCGACCTCGGCCAGCAACGCCAGATAGCGCGGTTCGAGTTCGCGGAAGAGCCGGTGTCCGGAGATGGTGTCGGCCAGGGTCTGGTTGGATGGATTCGTGTTCATAATCAGTCTTTCAAAAAATTTCGGTCTTCAATCCGGTCCCGCGCCGCACCGCCTGCCCGATGCGGGAGAGGGTGCGCAACGGCAAATGTCCGACAGGGTAGATTGGCTGTCGGCCGGGTGGCCGAGTAAATCTGCACCAGGGCGATCTGCGCTCCCGCTTTCGTCAGTTCCTGCAACCGCTGAGCGCAGGCCACCATTTCCTCCGCACCCGGGGCCGGAACGTGCCGCGCCGGAAACGGGCGATGGATGATCACGGGCCGCTGCGGGTCGATGAGCAAGATGTTTGACAGGATTTTTTCGATGGGCACGACGAGCTTCTTCACCCTGCCCAGTGCGCCGCCCTCCCAGTTTTGAGTTTGACCCGGACTTCATCTTCACGCCTGAACAGATGTGGCCGAGATTGATGTTTCACGAAGTTCTACGCTGACAGATTCGCGGCGGCACCGCTCCACGCCCATTAGGAAGAGCTGCACAAATCTTGACCGCGTGAACGGACTCGGCGGTGCGCCCTGCGTGGTGCCGGCGCACGCGTCGCGCGTCCCCGGCTGGGTTCCGTCCGCGTGCGTACTTCCCGAGGCCCACTTGGATCAAGCCGGGGGTCATTGGGGTAAGTTCCATTCCGACTGAGGTCATCCTTCACCGCAAGGTCGCTGACACAATATGGCCACACGCCACTTTTCGTTTGCCGAATCGTTTCTTTCACGCCCTTTGTCCGTCACGGCTTGGCTCTAGGTTTTTCCACGAACAGCACAACCACTATGCAAAAATCAAAAAGATTCACATGGGCCGCTCTGGGGGCTGCCCTTCTCACCGCAGGCCTGCTGATGCCGAGTGCGCACGCGCAATCGTCGGACGCATTGCTCGACAAGCTCGTCGATAAAGGCCTGCTCACGGTGAAGGAGGCGCAGGAACTCCGCGAGCAGGCGGACGACGGATTCAACAAGACGTTTCAAGCCAAGACCGGGATGCCGGACTGGGTCAGCCAGTTCCGCATCTACGGCGACGTGCGCGGACGCTGGGACTTTCTCAAAACCGACAATGATGCGCCGGGCGCCGGGGAACCAAACAAGGATCGCAGCCGCCTCCGCTACCGCCTGCGCGTGGGAGCCACGGCCACGATGCTCGACCGGTTTGAGGCCGGCTTCCGCCTGACTTCGAGCGAGCCAAATTCGGACGGCACGGGCGGCGACCCGATCTCGGGCAACACCACTTTCCAGAACAACGGCTCGAAAAAATTCATCTACATCGACGCTGCCTACGGCAAATGGACGCCCATCAGCAGCGGCCCCTGGCTTTTGAGCGCGACCATCGGCAAGATGGATAATCCGTTTGTCTTCTCCGACATGGTGTTTGACGGCGACTACACGCCGGAAGGTGTGGCCTTGCAGGCGGGCTACGCGATCAACGACCAGCACGCGCTGAAACTAAACGCCGCCTTTTTCTCCTTGGATGAAATCAACCAAGGCGCGCAGGCCAGTGATGATCCGTTGCTGCTGGGTGCCCAGTTGCGCTACGACGCTAAGTGGACGCCGAAGATCAGCAGCACGATGGGCATTGCGTTCCTGACCTTGAGCGAAGGTCAAAACCTTACCACCGGAGCCGTGCCGAACTCGAATGGTGGCAATTCCCGTTATGCCGCCGCGGCCAACGGGCATCTGGCCACGGAACTGGTTGAGGCCTTCCACCCGGTCATCGTGGACGCCTCGGTTACCTACATGCTCGACAAGTTCCCGCTCTATCCCGGCACTTTCCCGATCAAACTCGGCGGCGAATACATGCACAACGCCGGCGCGGATGAAAACAACGACGGCTACTGGGGCGGCATCTTCTTCGGCAAATCCGGCAAAAAAGGAACTTGGGAACTCTCCTACCGCTACAAGGTTCTGGAAGAGGACGCGTGGTATGAGGAGTTCGTGGATTCTGACTTCGGCGCGTATCGCCAGGTGGCTTTTGTCGGCGATGGCACCACGCGCGGATACCGCGCTGGCACGGGTGTGCAAGGGCACATTACCAAGGCCGTCTATTCGGTCTCGGATGGATTCACCATCGGCGCGACTTGGTTTTACACCGAATCAACGAACCCTGGAATAGTTGCCGGGCGCGAGACGGAGAGCGGACAGCACCGCATCCTGATCGATGCCATCTGGAAATTCTAAACGGACACCATTTCAAACAACACAAGGAGACAAAACAAGGAGACAACATGAAGAAGACAACACTTATCATCGCGGCGGCCCTGCTCGCCGTCATCGCCCCGGCGCAGGCCGGCAAGATCACCGTCAAAGGCTCGGACACGCTCGTCATTCTGGCGCAGAAGTGGGCCGAGGTGTACATGGGCAAGAACCCCGCCACGCAGATTCAAATCACCGGCGGCGGCTCGGGCGTGGGCATTGCCGCGCTGCAAAACAAGACCACCGACCTGTGCAATTCCTCGCGCAAGATGAAGGCGGCGGAAATTGCCAACTGCGTCGCGGCCTTCGGCAAACGCCCCACGGAGTACAAGGTCGCGCTCGACGGACTCAGCGTCTTTGTCAGCGACACGAATCCCATCAAGGAAATCACGCTCGAACAACTCGAACTGGTCTTCACCGGCAAGATTCGCAACTGGAAGGAACTCGGCGGCACGGACGCACCCATCACGGTCTATAGCCGTGAGAACAGTTCCGGCACCTACGAGTTCTTCAAGGAGCATGTGCTCAAGGGCAAGGACTTCGCGGCCAGCGCGCAGACCATGCCCGGCACCGCCGCGCTCCTTCAGGCTGTGGCCAAGGACAAAGGTGCCATCGGCTACGGTGGCGCGGCCTACGGTCAGGGCGCGAAACATCTGCTCGTGAAGAAAGACGAGAAAAGCCCGGCCATCGAGCCGACCGAGGAAACCGTCGTGAAGGGCACCTACCCCATCTGGCGTTACCTCTACGTGTATATCAATCCGGCCATCGACAAAGGTGAGGTCGCCGCCTACCTGAACTGGATTCGCAGCGAGGACGGCCAGAAGGTCGTGAAGGACATCGGCTACTTCCCGCTGCCCAAACACCTGCGCGAGTGATGACCAAACTTGGTTGAAAATTTGATCGTCGGTTCCTCCGCGATCAATCAGGGGGCGGGTGAGTCCAGGGTGCATGGACTTGCCCGCTCCACTTCAAAACCCTCCGCTCCACAAATTCTTTAATCAGGCCAACGGATGAAACAGAACGAAAATTCTCACGCGTTGAATCTCCCGCAGATTCAGAGCGACCCCGGATGGGAAAAGCCCGCGCCCCAGTTCTTCATCTGTGGTCTCCCTGAATCTGCGGGGATAATTTCCGCTTTCTGATTTCCTCTTTCTGCTTTTCATGGACTCCCGCCCCGACCATACCGCCGAGATGAAAGCCCAGTGGGCGAAACTCTGCACCGGCCACAAGCCGCGCCCGCTCGAATGGCTCGTGGAGAAAGGTTTCTTCCTCACCTCGCTCTCGGCCATCGTGATGATCTTCCTGATCTTTTTCTTCGTCGCGAGCAAGGCGTGGCCAATCGTCGTGGGCAAGGAGAACAGCAGCAAAGTCTTCACGACCATTCCCGTCGCCGACATGGCGAAACATTCTCCGCAAGAATTGCAAACCTATCTCGACGTGACCGCGCGTCAGTGGGCGGGCTTCGACGACGAGACCAAACGCATCCTCATGGAAGTGAAGCTGGAAGAGGCGAAGGAACGTCCCGACGACAAGGACGCTGAATTAAACACCACCGAATGGCGCTACCTGCTCAAGCCGCACCAGTGGACCGGCTACGAGAAACCCGAATACATCTGGCAGCCCGTCTCGGGCATTCACAAATACAACCTCGTGCCGCTATTCATCGGCTCGCTCAAGGCCACGCTCGTCGCGCTGCTGTTCAGCTTCCCACTCGCGCTCGGCGCGGCCATTTACGTTTCGCAACTTGCCTCGCCGCGCACCAAGGAATGGCTCAAGCCGGCGATTGAAATGCTCGCGGGCATTCCCAGCGTCGTGCTCGGTTTCTTCGCGCTCATCGTGATGGCGACCTTCTTGCAAAATGTCTTTGGCTACGAATCGCGCCTGAATGCTTTCGTCGCCGGGATCGCGCTGGGACTGGCGATCATTCCTGTGGTCTTCTCCATCGCCGAGGACGCACTCACCAGCGTGCCGCGCAGCTACACTCAAGCCGCGCTCGCGCTCGGGTCCTCGAAATGGCAGGCCGCTTGGAAGATTGTCCTGCCCGCCGCGATTCCCGGCGTCTTCGCCGCCGTCGTGCTCGGCTTCGGACGCGCCATCGGCGAGACCATGATCGTGCTCATGGCCAGCGGCAACGCGAGCATCGTATCCGGCGACATCTTCGACTCCACGCGCACTATGACCGCCACCATCGCCGCTGAATTGGCGGAGACCGTCGTGGACGGACATCACTACCGGATGCTGTTCCTGATCGGCGCGCTGCTCTTCATCGTCGCGTTCGCGGCGAACTTCGTCGCGGATTTGGTCATTCATCGTTTGAAACGCAAACTGGAGGGGAAGGCGTGAGGGGGAAAGTAATCAGTAAGACAGTTATCAGTGAATCAGTGGGCCAATCCGCTGCGCTCCATGATTTCAGCACTTGTTCACTGATTACTGTTCACTGTCTTACTGATTACTTGTGCCCTCCGAAACTCACATGATCACCAAGGCTGAACATCACTTCCGCCGCCGCCAACTCGACGCCGGCTCCTTTTTCTTCAGCGGCCTGACGGGCCTTGCCACTCTGCTCATCCTCGCGCTGCTGGCGATCATTCTCGGCAACATCGTGTGGCATGGCTGGGCGGGATTTTCCTGGGGCTTCATCACGCGCGGCACCGAGACGGACATGTTCGACGTGAACAAGGCGGGCGTCTTCCCGATGATCTTTGGCACCGCCGCGCGCGTG
>JBBQYK010000153.1:0-11559 GCA_038208765.1 Verrucomicrobiota bacterium | reverse complement strand
GCGAAACGAACTGTTCTGGAAAAGTTCGGCGAATCCCAGCGACTCGTCGGTGTTGTTGAATCATGAGCGCGCGGAGTTTGTGAAGTTCGTGAACCCCGGCGACTTGCGCGTGGCGCAGGAGACGTGCGGCAGTTGTCACGGGGACATCACGGCGCGCACCGGCCACAGCATGATGCGTCACGGCGCGATGCTCTGGGGCGCGGCGCTCTACAACAATGGCGCGTTTCCGTTGAAGAATTATCGCTACGGCCAGGCTTACGGGCCGAACGGCGAGATGCTGCGCCTGGTGAATCCCTACGTGCCGACGCCGGAGGAGACGCGCACGAATGGCGTGCTGCCGTTCCTCGATCCGCTGCCGCGCTTCGTGCTGGGGCAGCCGAGCAACATCCTGCGCATCTTCGAGAAGGGCGGCGAGAAGCAGCTTCAACTCGGCGTGCCGTTCACGGGCGAGCCGCCGGGCAAGCCGTTGCGCCGCTTGAGCGAGCGCGGGCTGGGCACATTGAACCGCATTGATCCGGTGTTTCTGAATTTGCAGAAGACGCGCCTGCACGATCCGTTGCTCGACTTCATGGGGAGCAATAATCATCCGGGCGATTACCGATCCAGCGGCTGCTCGGCGTGTCATGTGGTGTATGCGAATGATCGTTCGCCGACGCACTCGGCGTATTACAGCAAGTATGGCAATCAGGGCTTGAGCTTCAGCGGCGATCAATCCATCCCGAAGAACGAGAAGGGGCATCCGATCAAGCATCAGTTCTCGCGCTCGATCCCGACGAGCCAGTGCATGACCTGCCACATGCACCAGGGCAATCTCTTCGTGAACCCGTTCCTCGGCTACACCTGGTGGGACCAGGAGAGCGACGGCGAATTCATGTATCCGAAGAAGCAGAAGAACCCCACGGAGTCGGAGCGACTGGCGTCGTTGCGCGAGAATCCCGAGGAGGCGGCGGCGCGCGGCTTGTGGGGCGACAATGATTTTCTGGAGAAGGTGTCGGAGTTGAATCCGAAGCTGAAGCAGACGCAGTTCGCGGATTATCACGGGCACGGCTGGGTCTTCCGCGCGGTGTTCAAGAAGGACAAGAAAGGCAACCTGCTCGGGCTGACGAACAACATCATCGCGCACACGGACCCGAAGAAGTTCGCGCATGCGGTTCACTTGAAGGACATCCATCTCGAACGCGGGATGCAGTGCGTTGATTGCCACTTCGACATGGACGTTCACGGCAACGGCAAGCTCTATGGCGAGCCGCGCGCGGCCACGACGATTGAGTGCATTGACTGCCACGGCACGGCGGATAAACGCCCGACGCTCCTGACCACGGGCAACGCCACGGGCACGGATGGCAAGCCGGTGGACTTGGGCAAGGGCATCACGCCGTGGGGACCGCGCTTTACGTGGGAGGGCAAGAAGTTGTTTCAGCGTTCCACGATGAGTCCCGACGTGCGCTGGGAAGTGCCGCAGACGCGCGACACGATTGATCCCACCTCCCACAAGTACAACGAGAAAAGCCGCTACGCGAAAACGATGCAGCGCGACGGCAAATCGTGGGGCGACGTGCCGGCGTTCCGCGACGCGACGGGCGCGTGCCCCGATCTCGCGCACGACAACAAGAACGTCTCCTGCCAGGTCTGCCATTCATCGTGGGCGACGTCGTGCTACGGTTGTCATCTGCCGATGCGCGCGAACCAGCGCGTGGCGGCGAACAAGTTCGAGGGACTCATCACGCGCAACTACACGCCCTACAATCCGCAGGTCGTGCGCGACGACGTGTTTCAACTGGGCAAGGACGCGACTTACAAAGGCAACCGGCTCGCGGTGCTGCGCTCGTCGAGCGCGGTCATCGTCGGCTCGCAGAACGGGCAGCGCGAATGGATTTACTCGCAGCAACAGACGGTGAGCGCCGAGGGCTACAGCGGGCAGGCTTACAATCCGCACTTCCCGCACACCACGAGCGGCAAGGGCACGACGAAGAATTGCGCCGACTGCCACGTCTCGAAGGACAACGACAACAACGCGTGGATGGCGTCGCTGCTGGGCTTCGGCACGGGCACGGTGAATTTCTTCGGGCGCTTTGCCTACGTGGGCACGGGCAAGGACGGACTCGAAGCGGTGGTGTGGACGGAACGCGAGGAGCCGCAGGCCGCGCTCGGCAGTCATCTGCACAAGCTGGCGTATCCCGACAACTACGCCGCGCACACGGAGAAGAATCACGGCAAGTTGAAAGAGGCGTATCATCATGGCGGGAAGGAGATTCTCGATCTCACGTTGCGCGGCGAATACCTCTACACGGCGAACGGCGCGAACGGCTTCGAGGTCTTCGACGTGGCGAACATTGATAACAAGGGATTCAGCGAGCGCATCATCAGCACGCCGGTTTCGCCGCTCGGCCAGCGCACGCGCATTGATACGAAGTTCGCCACGAGCGTCACGCTGCCGAGCACGCTGGGCATTGATCCATTGCGCCTGCCGTATCCGAGCAACAGCGTGGTGGAACTCGATCCGAAGAACCAGCCGGGCAAGATGATCACGGTGTACACCGGGAACGAGGAGCAGAAGATCAGCCTCATCTACGCGTGGGTGTTCATCACGGATCGCGAGGAGGGGTTGGTGATGACGACCGTGGAGACGCTGGTGGATGGCGATCCCAACAACAATTTCTTGGACAAGAGTTTGAAGACCGTTCGCTACAACCCCGAGGGGAAACTGACGGGCGCGATGCACAGCTTCATGGCGGGGACGAACCTCTTCGTGGTCGGTGCGAAGGGATTGTTTGTGCTCGGCTTGAGTAACACGGAACTGATCGCGCCGACGTTGCTTGGGGAGTTGAGCGCGGGCTTGAAGAATCCGAAGCACCTCGCGGTGCAGTTCCATTACGCCTTCGTGTGCGATGACGAGGGATTGAAAGTGATCGACATTAGCACGCCGTCACGACCGAAGCTGGTGCCCGGCGCGACGGTGCCGCTCAAACAGGCGGGCCGGCTCTACGTGGCGCGCACTTACGCCTACGTGCCGAACGGCGCGGAAGGGCTGGCGATCATTGACATCGAGAATCCCGAAAAGCCGCGCCTCGAAGAAATGTTCAACGCGGGCGGCGCGTTGAGCGACTCGCGCGCGGTGCAGATTGGCTCCGTGAACGCCTCGATGTATGCGCTCGTCGCCGACGGGAAAAACGGGATGCGTGTGTTGCAGATGATTTCGCCCGACACGGTGCCGGGGCACATGGGTTTCAGTCCGAAGCCGAGTCCCAAGTTGATCGCAACGTATCCGACGCACGGCGAAGCGGTCGCCGTCTCGCGCGGATTGGATCGGGATCGCGTGGTGGATGAAACCGGAAATCAAACCGTGGTGTTTGGTCGTCGCGGCTCGCGCCCGTTTAACCTCGACGAGATGAAAAAGTTTTATCAGCACGCCGATGGCACGCCCTACGCCGTCGAGGATGTCTCTCAAGTCGTCCCCGAAGTTCAAGGCCGGGGCGAGCCGCGGCCGCCGGCCCAAGCGGACGCGCCGCAGTTCGCAGCACCACGCGCGGAGCGGTTGATGAGGCGCGGTGAGTGACGCGGCTTCACTTCACGCGGCTCGTGAAATAATTCGCTGCGCGTCAGAAAAATTCTTACGCCGCGCGTGCAAATCCAATCGAATGAGCGCGTGAAAAATCCAGTCAGTTGACGCGCATGAAAAGTTTTCGACTCGCCCTCCGGGCACTCTGGCTCGTCGGCGCGCTTTGGCCCGGCTCGTCGCTGCCCGCCGCCCCCGTGACCAACCGTTGGGATGCCAACGTGGCGGCCGGACTCACGCTCACGCGCGGCAACAGCGACACGTTGCTGACCACGCTCACTTTCAAGGCCATGCGCAAAGCCACGAACAACGAGGTGCTGCTCGGGGCCGCCGGTTCCTACGGCGAGGCGACCACGCAGCGCGACGAGGACGACGAGGAGACGCGCACCACGGCGGCCAACTTCCAGGCCTACGGACAGTTCAATTATCTTTTCACCGAGCGCTTTTACACCGGCGGGCGCGTGGACTTTGTGCATGACGCCATCGCGGATTTGAAATATCGCGTCACCGTCAGTCCGCTGGCGGGTTATTATGCGGTCAAGAATCCGAAGACGAAACTGGCCTTCGAGCTTGGCCCGTCCGGGGTGTTCGAGCGGCAGGGCGAGGAGGACAACCAATACGCGGCGCTGCGCCTGGGGGATCGGTTCGAGCACAGGTTCACGACCAAGGCGCGACTCTGGCAGGCCTTCGACGTGATCCCGCAGATTGATCGTTTCTCCAACTACCTGCTCATGGGTGAACTCGGCATCGAGGCGGGCATCACCGACAAAGTGCTGCTGCGCGCCGTCCTGCAGGACACCTACGACAACGAGCCGGCCCCCGGCCGCAAACACAACGACCTGAAATTGATCACGTCGGTGGTGTACAAGTTTTAGAAAACCTCGCGCCTTGATGGGAGCGCCGATTTCCAAATCGGCGCGGGGCCGGTTTTTGTGACCGTATCTTCCGGCTGGCAATTTCTCCCGCCCCACAAACACTGCCTCATGCTTGAAGTCGAGGAAGCCCGGGCGCGCATCAGCGCCGCCATCACACCGCTGGCCAGCGAAATGATTCCGCTGCGGGAAGCCGCCGGGCGCGTGCTCGCGGAGTCCATGGTCGCGCCGCTCGCGCTGCCGTCGTTCGACAACTCCGCAATGGACGGATACGCGGTGCGCGCGGCGGATGTCGCCGGGGCCGGCGCGGATTCGCCCGTGACGCTCAGACAAATCGGCGCGGTCGCCGCCGGCGCGATGTTCACGGGCGCGGTGGAGCAGGGGATATGCGTGCGGCTGTTCACCGGTTCGCCGCTGCCTGCCGGGGCGGATGCCGTGGTCATGCAGGAGGACACGCGTGCGGCGGGCGAAGTCATCACCGTGTTCGATGCGGTGAAGCCGTGGGAAAATGTGCGGCTCGCGGGCGAGGATGTGAAGCGTGGGGAAACGGTCGCGCAGGCGGGCGAACGGTTGAGCGCGGCGCGGCTGGCTTTGTGCGGCGCGCTGGGCATGGAACGCGTGCGCGTCGGCGCGCGGCCCGTGATGGCCATTCTTGGCACGGGCAATGAATTGATCGAAGCCGGCGCACCGCTCGCGCCGGGACAAATTTACGAGAGCAACCGTCTGGCCGTCGCCGCGCTCGTCGCGGACTGCGGCGGTGGCGCCAAGGTTTATCCCCTCGTGCGCGACTCGCTCGAAGCGACGCGCGATGCGCTGGAGCAAGCGTTCGCCGAGTGCGACGCCGTGATCACGACCGGCGGCGTCTCCGTGGGCGATCATGATTTGGTGAAAGCGGCGTTTGAATCGCTCGGCGGCACGGTGGATTTCTGGCAAGTGGCGATGAAACCAGGCAAGCCGTTCGTGTTCGGCAGACTGGGCGGCAAATTTCTTTTTGGACTGCCGGGCAATCCCGTCTCCGCGTTCGTCACGTTTCTCGTGCTGGTGCGTCCGGCCATTTTGCAGATGCAGGGCGCAAGCGATTTGTCATGGCCGTCGTATCCCGCAGTGCTCGCGGAGCCGCTGCACAATCGCGGCGGGCGGCGGCACTTCATGCGTGTGCGCGTGGACGGCACCGGACGCGTGTGTGGCACAGGCCCACAGGCCTCGCACGCGCTCGGCTCGCTGGCCCGCGCGAATGGTCTCGTGGACGTGGCCCCGGATACGATGCTGGCCGCAGGCACGGCGGTGATGGTTCACAGGTTACTGTGAGTGGATGCGGCGGAAGCGCTGGCGCGTGTTTTCAAATTCGGTCTTCGCCGTTTCTCCTTTCATCAGCACCGGGCTTTAGCCCGTTGACCCAATGTTCGAAGAATCGTTCAGCCGCTTAGCGGCTCCCACCCGTGGTGGCGCCTCAAACAACAGACACGCTGTTCTCCAAAACTCCGATCCCCGAAATCTCGATCCGCACCACGTCGCCTGCGTGAAGCGTGAAGTCATCGCCCGGCACCACGCCCGTTCCGGTAAGCAACACGGCGCCGTGCGGGAAGGTTTGCGAGCGGAACAAGTATTCGGCCATCTCGGCGAACGTGCGTTTGATCTGCGACACCGACGTGTTGCCGGAGAACACGGCTTGGCCCGCGCGCGAAATTTGGATCGCAATGGTCCAGGCGCGCGCAGCTTCCTCGTTCTCACCGACCACAATGCACGGCCCCACCGCACACGCGCGGTCGTAGATTTTCGCCTGCGGCAGATACAGCAAATTCTCGCCCTCGATGTCGCGCGAACTCATGTCGTTGCCCACGGTGTAGCCGACGACTTGCCCCCGTGAATTCAGCACCAGCACCAACTCCGGCTCTGGCACGTTCCACGTCGCGTCGCTACGGATGCCCACGGCGTCGCCCGTGCCCACAACCTTCTCCGGCATGGATTTGAAGAACAGCTCCGGGCGCGGCGCGTCATAAACCTTGTCGTAAGCCGTGGCGCTGAAATCCGATTCCTCCATCCGCGCCTTTTTGCTCCGCAGATACGTGACGCCCACCGCCCACACTTCCTGCCGCTCGACAGGCGCGAGTAAGCGCACCTCGCTCACAGAAACCTCCGGCAACTTCTGCGCCACGAGCGAGCGCAAATGCGCCACCAAGTCATCACGCTCCAGCAACGGTGTGAGTTCCGTCACGCCCGCCGCGCTCAGGTCAGTGATCGTCCCGCGGTCGTTAAACAGGCCCATGCGGATTTGGTTTTGATTCAGAAAGCGACAGAGTTTCATGTGCAGCGATCCAACACGTACGCCAGCGACTGCGCACGCCGCAATTTCTCGACTGTGGCCCAATCCGCTTGAGGATATTTCAATGAGATGCGCAAACGAGTAACGCCACAGGCCAAATCGTTCAGGAGAAAGCCGAGTCTCAATCGATCTTCACCCGTCATCTGGCGATAGCGTGCGAATTGCATTTCGGTCGCAGCTTCGGGATTCATGCGTGCATTGTAGGGAATTTGTTTTTGCCGAACAACGGCTGCTTCCTACGGGAAGCGTACGCCTTCCAACAAGACCGAACGGCGGATGACCAGACGAAGCGGGTGATTCAATCGCACCGTGCGCACCGTGGCCCGGCCCTACGGGCGTCAGACCGACGATGTTCTCGGCGTCCCACCGGAAATGTTCCGCGCGGGTCACGACGAGGATGGAAGAGGCGCACGATGTCGTTCGTCACCGGATCGACGCCAGCCACGTTCGGCCCTTTGAAACTGTTACAATGGAAGCAGGCGTAGGCGAGATTCTCGTCGGTCGTCGGCCCGTCTGGAATTGCGCGATGATGTGGTCGAACTGGAAGGGGGTGCTGACCAGTGCCTCAGGCAGCAGGCAATACTCGCATCGGAACCGGGCGCGCTGGCGGACGAGTTCCTAGAGCGCCGCGTCCATTTCAGGCTGCCGCGCGTTCGCCCAGCGAGAGACGGGCTTTGGACTTCATCAAATCGAGAAACCAGCCAAGCTGCATGTAATTGTCCAGCTCGGCTTGTTGCTCCGGCGTGAGGTTCCCGCTGCGCGCGGCGGTGGCCAGATGGTTCATCCGGGCGAGGTCGGCGGCCTCGAAGCAGAGTTGCAGAAAGTAGCGCGCGGCATCCGGCGTCAGGTCGGCGCGCGTCGGCTGGATGGTCCGTTCCCAGACTTCGGCAAAGCTGTGTTCTGTGGCCGTGCTCATGGGCGGACTTTACACAGGGGGATTTTCGGCTGCAACTGCTCCTCTCGCGTCCGATGCGGTGGACGAATTCCTGGTGCGAGATTTCCTGAGCGCGTCCCGATTCCAGTTCGAGTTCCCGCTCCGTGACCTCTTCATTGAGCGCAAAAAAATCACTTTGAGCCGTTGCCGGTCGCTGACGACTGATCTTCGTCCAACGTGTAGTACTGGCGTCGCGCCGCGAAGTTCAGAATCCGTTCGATTGGCTTGCCCTGAATGCCGATCTCCTTGAGCAGGCAAATTTCGAGAAGCTCCTGAAGGATGCAACTGAGTCGAATCAACTCAGTGCCTTGCGCTACTTTGCCGGAGCGCAGCAACTCCTCACTGTAATGCGTGTAGTAGTTACGGGTGTGTCGGACTTTCTCGGCAAAGTCCGGTATGGAGGACGCAAGCTTGGCAACTTCCGGAGCGTTGGACTTCAGCAAATCGTCAATCCGCATCGCGAGTGTTTTCTGATTTGACGAAGCGAGCCGATCCTTCAACCAACCCTGCAGTTCAACAGGTGCAGTTTTGATGACCGCTTCCAATCTCTGTTTGTGTTCTCCCTTGGGCAACTCCGTTGCGGTGAATTTAGGAGAGTGACTATGGTAAGCCTCCAATGCCTGTGCCAGCAGAAGGAATCGAGTTTGCGATGCCATCGGGTTGGCCTTCACGTTCAAATAAAGATCCAGTACTGGCGCGAAGCGTTGGTCACAGTCAAACCAGCGGCGCACTACGTCCTCGAACTGGCCTGCAATTTCCGTGTAGAACACGGTCATGAGGTGCTTATCGCGCTTTGCCTCTGAAATCCCCCCGCAGTTTTGCAGTAACTCGGATTCGATTGTCGGACTGTCTCCAGATTCAAATGGGCTCCCATTCGTAAGCTGGAATGAATCGGTGAAAACTCGGGAGCCGGTCAAAAGACAAAGCAGCCGAAGAAATACGTGAATGTATGAGTCGCGAATTTCTCCGATTGAACGAGGCTCATCGAAATGAAACCAAACGCGGTGACCGAACAAATATTCGAGCCGGCCCACATCTATCGTCGATGCAAGGGTGGACTCAATTTGGACACGGACCCCAGGCGTAAGCTCGAAGAGAAACTTGGGCGGCGTTTCGAAAGTAATAGCAGGTTCTCCACCGGTTGAAGTCACCTGCTTCACAGGATCGCGCCCCATCCATTCGTGGAACAACGAATACTCTGCTGCCGCTGAAAGAAACCTCGCATCATGCCACGAAGGGACATTCCGGCCGAGCAGTGCTGCCATGCTCCGAATGTCATAACGCTCCAATCCCTGCGACCTGCCGGTTCGAGGAAACGGACACCCAAAGAGCGTTACAGGTCCGTTGTTCTGATCCGTTCCGTGAATCACGGTCGGCAACTTCGGCCACTCCTTAACGGAGGAAAAAATAATGTCTTCTATCGTGCTACTTCGCGGAATCTTGACCGACAAGGTCAGCCCTGTCTCGGGATCGAATGTGAGTACGCCGAAGTGCGCTGGCTTATCGTCCCCGAAAATCCACCACTGGCCTTCAATCGTGCGCGGCTTGTTCATCGTTCTCGCAGAGCATCTCCCTCAAAACAAAAAGTTACGGCCCACTCTTCAAATGCCGCGCGTCCTAGGTTTGGTCGCTAGGCCGAGTAATCCAGATAGACCGTCTTGATGCGCGTGTAGAAATCAATCGCGCCCGCGCCTTGTTCCTTGAAGGAGTCGGTGCTGCTTTTTTTCACGCCGCCGAACGGGGCCTGGAGCGCGAGTCCGGTGCTGATCTGGTTGATCTTCACCACGCCGGCCTGAATGCGCTCGGAGTAGAGCATGGCCTTCTTGAGGTCGCGCGTGACGATGGAGGCGGAGAGGCCGACATCCACGCCGTTCGCGACGGCGATGGCTTCGTCGAAATTCTCCACGGCAATGATGGCGATGACGGGGCCAAAGACTTCCTCGCGCGCGATGCGCATCTGCGGCGTGACGCCGGTGATGATGGTCGGCTGCATGAAGTAGCCGTGGGCGAGATCGCCGTCGCTCAGTCGCGCGCCGCCACAAACCACGGTGCCACCCTCGTTCTTCGCGATGTCGATGTAGTCGAAGTTGCCTTTGAACTCCTGCTCGTTGACCGCCGGTCCCATCGTCACGCCTGCCTTCAAGCCGTTGCCGACGACGATGGCTTTCGCCTTCTCGATCAGTTTTTGTGTGAACGATTCGGCGACGGACTTCTCGACGATGACGCGGCTGGTCGCGGTGCAAGCCTGGCCGGTCAGCCCGAAGCCTGCGATGGCGACGAGGCGCGCGGCGAGATCGAGGTCGGCGTCGGCGAGGACGATGGTGGGGTTCTTGCCGCCCATCTCCATCTGTGCGCGGGCCATGCGCTGGGCGAGTTGCTGATAAACTTGCGCCCCCACCTTGAGCGAACCGGTGAAGGAAAGCGCGGTGACGTTCGCGTTCGTCGCGAGTTCACCGCCGACGGCGCGACCGTCGCCGGTCACGACGTTGAACACGCCCTTGGGCAGGCCGGCTTCGGCGAGAAGCTTGGCGAGTTCGAGCGACATGGCTGGCGCTTGTGACGCGGGCTTGAGCACCACGGTGTTGCCGCTGACCAGTGCGGGCGCGAGCTTCCACGCGGGGATGGCGATGGGGAAATTCCACGGCGTGATCAGGCCAACGACGCCGAGCGGTTCGCGCTTGGTGAAGAGTAGGTTCTGCGGCAAGTCGTGCGGAATGGTCTGCCCACCAATCGTGTAACTGAGTCCGCCGAAGAAGCGGAAGATGTCGGCGGCGCGCTGCACTTCGCCGGTCGCTTCGGCCAGCGTCTTGCCTTCCTCGCGCGTGAGCAGTTCGGCCAGTTCCGTCTTGCGCGCTTCGAGAAGTTGGGACGCTTTGCTCAAGATGCGCCCGCGCGCCACGGGCGTCATCGCGGCCCAACCGGCGAACGCCGCCTGCGCGGCGTTGATGGCGTTGGTGGCTTCGGCCTGGCCGCTCTGCTGATAGCTCGCCACGGCTTCGCGCGTGTCCGCCGGATTCTGGTTGGTGAAAGTGTTTCCTGAAGCGGCAGAGACCCATTCGCCGCCGATGAAATTTTGATAACTGCGCATAGTCGTTTTGGTTTGCGGGCCAGACGCTAGGGAATCACCAAGGCCGCCGCAAGCATCGGAGCAAAAGAGCGGAGACTTGGAGTACGGCGACTTGTCGCCGTCTTTTTGTCTGGCGACTTGTCGCCAGACGCCGCGCGACAAGTCGCAGCGGCGGGAAGGCGGTGACAAGTCCCCGCACTCCAAGTCAGCACCGCTCCGCAGTTCCAACTGGCACTGGCGGCCTTCGTCATCGCTGTTGCGGTGATGCAGTGGGGTGTGCAAATTCATCGCCACATCCATGAAAGCGTCGTCACTTTTTTCCGGGCAGGGAAATACCTCACGCGAGGGCCGCGAAGGCCGCAAAGTTTTTCCCCCTTCGCGTCCTTGGCGTCCTTGGCGTGAGGCCGTTCTTTTCCTCACCTTCGTTTCCTCCCTCGCCCGCGCCGCCGATCTCGTGCCGATTCCCGATTTAGGCCTGCGTTTGGAGCGCGGCTTTGCCATCAGTGAATTCGCCGGGAACGATCTCGCGCCTGATGTCTGGTGCATGACGCTCGATGCCGCCGGGCGCGTGGTCGTGGGCAACGGGAACTCCATCCGCGTGCTCGTGGACGAGGACGGCGATGGCGAGGCGGAAGATTTTATCACCTTCGCCAAAGTGGAACGCGGCGTGATGGGTCTGTGCTTCGACGGCGATTCACTTTACGCCACCGCCGACGGCTGGCTGCAACGCTACGACGACGCGAACGGCGACAGCATCGCCGACGGCCCGCCGGAAAAATTATTGCCGCTCGGCTTCGGCGAACACGG
>JBBQYK010000152.1:0-11573 GCA_038208765.1 Verrucomicrobiota bacterium | reverse complement strand
AAGGGAATCTCCACTCCGATCTCCGGCAGTGAAAGGGTGGCGTCGAGTCCCTTGATCACTTCGCTGGTCCAGGTGCCGGCCCCGGTTTGACGCAACAGCGTGGCTTCCGCCCGGTCCTGCGCCACCAGCACGTACACCTTGAGCGCATCCACGGTGGCGTACGCGTAGCGTTTCTCCCGGGTGTCGGTGCGTTCCGTTTCAGGCGACAAGACCTCGAACACCACCGTCGGACGTTCGCGAAAATACTTCGCGTTGTCGGTCGGGTCGCAGGTCACAAGCACGTCGGGATAGTAGAAGGAATCGAACTTCGGAATCTTGAACTTCATGTCGCTGCCGAAAGGCTCGCAGCGTTTGCCGCGCAGGGCAACGTCAAGAGTCGTCAGGATGTTCCGCGCAACCCGGTTGTGATCATCGCTCGCGCCGGCCATCGCATACACCAGGCCGCCGACGTATTCGTGGCGGACTTCGGACAGGAGTTCGCCTTCGATATACTCATCAACGGAGAGCAATTCAGGTTTCAGCAACGCGCTCATGGAATGAAGACTACACTGCGGTTGACTGCATCGCCAAGGCTGCTTGTGCCTTCGCCTTCGCCTCTTCCGCACGGCGCATGATTTCGTCCGGCGACGGCAGGCTCATCAAAACTTCCGCCGGGATGTCGCCGGATTGCGCGAGCTTCACGAGGCATTTCTGGCGCTCGGTCAGGGCCTTGCTGGCATCACGCTCTTTGCTGAAGCGGGTTTGCGCGCGCTCGCTGCGCTGGCGGAGCATGGAATAGACATCGCCGCCGAGCAGCGCGCTGATGTCGATCTTCATCTTCTCGCGATCCAAATCCTCCGCGCTCACCACATCGCCGTTGATGGGGCCGGACTTGTATTTCGGGAACATGATCGCGGCCTCGGGGCAGACACGCGAGCAGGCCGGGCAGTTGGTTTTGCAGTTGTCGTGGTTTTGCGCCTGGATTTTGCCGCCGCCATCCACGCCATAGACGCCGAAGAGGCAGAAGCTCAGGCACTGCATGCAGTTCGTGCAGCGGTCGTAGTCAATGACCGGGAACCACGGCCGCCACTCGCCGTGCTTCGCCGCGCCGCGATCGGTGCGTTCGGCTTCCACGAGGTCGGTCACGCGAGCGGCGTCGATGCCATCAAGATTTTGAAAGCGCACGGTCACTTGCCCGTTCGCGTCCTGCGCCTGCGGAGCCGGACCGTTGAATTTTCCGAGCACGAGCAACGACGTGCGATCCGCCGGAGCGACACTGCCCTGCGTAGTGGTGCGCGTGACGGCGTAGCCGCGTTCGAGCAATGCGGTCATCGCGGTGAAGCGTTCATCCGTCGTGAGCGGTTGCGCGCCCTCGCCTTCATAGAGGACGACGCGGAGGGTGGATTGATCTTTGAGGCTCATAAATCAGGTGGTGGTGAAGACAGCGTGGAACTTGTCGGCGGGTGAAGAAACGGCTAGCGTCCCGCCATGTTGAATTTGAATCCGCTTCGGGATCGGTTGAACGGGCCGTTCACGCCATTTGTCATTCACCTCTCGGATGGTCGCAAGTTTGACGTGCCGCATCGTGACTTCATCGCCGTTGGGCGCGGCGTCATTTCCATCGTGGACAAGCGTGACTCCACGCACACCGTGGATGCGCTGCACATCGTGAGCATCTGCGATTTGCCGGCCCGGCGCGGCAAGCCCGCGCGCTAAGACGACGAGGAATGGCCCCTTCGTAGTTGGTGCGGCGAAAAAGTATGCGCTCATCTCAGGCGGCGGCAGCAGGCAGTTCCGCAGTCGAAGGTTTCGTCTCCTTGCCGGCGGGCAAATTTGCTTTCAACTCAGGACTGAACAGCGCCGCCGCAACTTCCTCCGCGGGTTGCACGCGCATGTTCAACACTTCGGTTGCGTTGATGGGCAGCGGCGCGTTGGCGGTGTGGAAGAGCCACTTCACGGCGCGCGGGTAGCAGGCGGCGATCTTGATGGAGTCACCTTCCGCGAGACGTTTAAGCGCCGAATCCTGGCGTGCGGACATTTCGCAAAGGTCGGCCACGGCCTCGAAGGAGACGCCGGACTCGCAAAGTTTTTTGAGCACGGCCTCCTTGACCTCCTTGGGCACGACCTGCGCGTGCGTGCAATGGCAGTAAAGAATTCTCGGCGCGCTCATGTTTCGCGGAAGGTATCGGCTCGCGCGCGGGCTGACAACTGCGGAGCCGCGCGCCAGAAACGAATTGTTTGCCCCGCCTTCGCTCCGTAGCGTCCGCGCATGACTCAATCGCTTCTCGGCAAAACCGCGCTCATCACCGGCGCGAGCAAGGGGCTCGGCAAGGCGATGGCCGTGGCGCTCGCAGCGGAAGGCGCGGCCATCGCGCTCGTGTCGCGCGACGCGGACAAGCTCAACACTGTCGCGAAGGAAATTCGTGACGCGGGCGGACGGGCGGAAGTGTTCCCCGCCGACGTGAGCGATGAAACGCAAGTCGCCCGCGTGCGCGAGGAGTTCACCGCGCAGTGTGGCAGCGCGCTCGACATCTTGATCAACAACGCCGGGATCAACATTCGCAAGCCGGTCACCGACTTCACGCTCGCGGAGTGGAACAGCGTGCTGAACACGAACCTGACCAGCGTGTTCCTGATGTGCCGCGCGTTCGTGCCACTGATGACGGGACGCGGCTTCGGACGCATCATCAACATGACCTCGATGATGTCGCACATTTCGCTGCCGGGGCGCACGGCCTACTCGGCGAGCAAGACGGGCTTGCTCGGCTTCAACCGCGCGCTCGCGCTCGAACTGGCGGCGGAACAAATCACCGTCAACGGCATCAGCCCCGGCGTGTGCGACACGGAGATCAACGCGCCGCTGATGCAGAACGCGGAACTGCGCGCGCAGTTTCTAGCGAAGATTCCCGTGGGCCGCTGGGGCCAGCCGAAGGAAATTGGGCAGCTCGCGGTCTTCCTTTGCTCGGAGCATGCGGGGTTCATCACGGGGACAGACATGGTGATTGATGGCGGGTGGACGGCGCAGTGAAGCCAAGCTTCGCGAGAACTACGAAGGCATGAAGCACAAGGAAAGGCTCTGAAACGTGAGTCGTAATTCCCCTCGATTTCCGTGTTTTCTGTGTCTTCCGTGGTTCCCCCTTCCATCTCCTGTTTAAGCCGCCGCCGGAAAAGTTCGATAAAGTGGGCGTCATTGAACTTGCGACCTCGCAATGAAATGTCCGCAGGTGCGGCGCTGAACGGCGTCATCGCGGACGGCAACGGGCACGCTCATACGAGTTTGTCCGGCCCCGTTTTATCTACGCCGCCCTCTCGGACCATTCCGACTTTGCCTCCGCCCGATTCCGACACCGTGTCCGCCGCGGGGCTGGATGAATCCATTGATGACCTGCTGGCGTTGACCGCGCAATTGACCGGCGGACCGCTCGCGATTCTGGTGGCGGGAAACCAGTCGCGCTGCTGGCTCGCGGAGGCGAAGGCCTCGGCCGAGGACCTGTGGCGCGAACTGCGTTTCTGCTCCGAGGTCGTGAACGCGAGCGACGGGCTGGCGGTGATCAAGGACACGACCGAGAACAAATTGTTTCACGCGCATCCCTTTGTGCGCAGCGAGCCGAAGATTCGATTCTTTGCGGGCACGCCGCTGGTCACGGCGGACGGGCGCGCGCTGGGCCATTTGTGCGTGCTGGGTTACGCGCCGCAGACGCTTTACACCGAGCAGCGCGCAGCGTTGGCCCGGATGGCGCGAATCGCTGTGGGGCAACTGGAAGCGCAGCGGCAGCAAGGCGCGACCACGGTCACCTCGCTGAACGAGCAGCGCCTACAAACCCTCGTGGATAATGCTCCGGCGGGCTTCGTGCTTCTGGACATCATGGGGCGCGCCACGTTCACGACCACGGCCATCACGCGGCTGATGGGCTACGAGATGCACGAGGTCCTCGGCCTGGACATGTTCACGCTGATTCACCCGGAAGACGTGAAGCAACCGCTGGAGCAATTCGCGGAAATCATCTGCACGCCGCTGGCCAAGTGTTCGTCCGAGTTCCGCGTGCGGCACAAGGACGGCTCGTGGAGATGGATGGAGGCGCGGGCACAGAATTTTCTTGAGGAGCCTTCGATGCAGGCGGTGGCCTGCAACTTGTGGGACATCAGCGCGCGCAAGGAGGCGGAAGCGGCGCTGCGGGAGAGCGAGGCGCGCTTTCGCCGCATCATGGACTCGAACATGGTGGGCATTTATTTCTGGCATGTGAACGGGACCATCAACGACGCGAATGATCGCTTTCTGGAAATGATCGGTTACTCGCGCGCGGAACTGGCGGCGGGCCAAGTCAACTGGGCCGCGATGACTCCGCCGGAGTTCCGGCATCTCGACCAGTCCGGGCTGGAACAGCTCGCGTCCACCGGCGTCTGCGCGCCTTTTGAAAAGGAGTATCTCCGCAAGGACGGCACGCGGCTGCCGATCCTGCTGGGCGCGGCCACTCTGGAAGGCGGCCGGGATCGCGGCGTGTGTTTCGTCATCGACGTGAGGGACCGCCAGCGCATGGAGCGGGAACTGGTGCGGGAGCGCAACCTCCTGCGCACCTTCATCGATCACATTCCGGATTACATTTATGTGAAGGACGCCCAATCGCGCTATCTCGTGAACAACCGGGCGAACGTGAACCTGATGGGGCTGCAGAGCGCGGACGAGGCGCTTGGAAAGACCGCGCTGGACTTGTTTCCTCCCGAGGTCGCCGAGCATTACCACGAGGACGATCAGTCCATCTTCCGTTCCGGCCAGCCCCTCATCGACCGGGAGGAACCGATCATCGGGCGCGATGGTGAAAAGCGCTGGCTGCAGACCACCAAGGTGCCGTTGCGCGATCCGGGCGGAAAAATCATCGGCCTCGTCGGCATCAGCCGCGACATCACCGAGCGGCTGGCGCTCGAAGGCAGGCTGCGCCGGTCGCAGAAGATGGAGTGCGTCGGGCGGCTCGCGGGCGGCGTGGCGCATGATTTCAACAACATCCTCACCATCATCCAGGGCCACGCCTCACTGCTCGCGGGTGAGCCGCTCACGCCGTCGCAGCACGCCGCGACGGCCGAAATCACCGAGGCGGCGGACCGCGCGGCGAGCCTGACGCGGCAGTTGCTCGCCTTCAGCCGGCGCAATGTGATCCAGCCGAGGAACCTCGACCTGAACGATACGTTGAACGCGATGGCGAAAATTCTCCAACGCGTGCTCGGTGAAGACATCGCGCTCGAGGTGCGTTACGCCGCGAACCTGCCGCCGGTGTTTGCCGACCCCGGCATGTTCGAGCAGGTGGTGGTGAATCTGGCGGTGAATTCCCGCGAGGCCATGCCCAAGGGCGGACGGCTCGACCTCGCGTTGCGCGCGGTCGTGCTCGGTCGCGCCGAGGCGGATCAGATGCCGGACGCGCGGCCCGGCACTTTCGTCGCGCTCACCGTGCGCGACTCCGGCTGCGGCATCGCGCCCGAGCACCTGGAGCATTTGTTCGAGCCGTTCTTCACCACCAAGGATGTGGGGCATGGCACCGGACTCGGCCTCGCCACGGTCTATGGCATTGTCCAGCAGCACCACGGCTGGATCGCCGTGCAGAGCGAGGTGGGACGCGGGACGAAGTTTGAAATTTATCTGCCCGTGTCCGAGAAACCGCTCGCGCCCTCCACCACGCCGGCGAAGACAGCCCGGGGCGGCGCGGAAAGAATCCTGCTCGTCGAGGACGAGGAGCCGTTGCGCGAACTGGTGCATTGCGTCCTCGAAAGCTATGGCTACCACGTCACCGATGCGCCGACCGGCCGGCGCGCGCTCGAAGTGTGGAAAGAGCACGGACAGCATTTTGATTTGCTGCTCACGGACATCGTGATGCCCGACGGCGTGACCGGCCGCGACCTCGCGGACATTCTCAAGCAGCAGAAGCCCGAGCTGCGCGTGCTCTTCAGCAGCGGCTACAGCTCGGACATCATCGGCAAGGATTTCGTCCTCTCCGACGGCGTGAATTTTTTGCAGAAGCCCTACAACCCGCAGACGCTGGCCGAGACGGTGCGGCACTGCCTCGACCGTTAGGCGGCGGCTGCGCGGAATTGCGACTGGGGAAAATGACCACAAACCCGGAAAGACTTTTGCGAATCTGGCCCCACCAAGATAGGGTTTGCGCTCAGGACAAGTCGCACCGAGTGAAAGCACCATCACATTTTGCCGTTCCGTTCCAACTCTTGGCCCGCTGCTGCTTTTGGCTGTGCCTGTGGATGTGGCTCGGCGCTTCGTCCGCGCAGGCGGCGGCGCTGGTTCCGTTCGGGTCCACCTGGAAATATCTCGACGACGGCTCGAACCAGGCCACGAATCAGAACCACATCTGGCGCACGGCGGATTTCGAGGACGACGGCTGGGCCAGCGGCCCCGCGCAACTCGGCTACGGCGATGGCGACGAGACCACCGAGGTCAGCTACGGCACGAATGCCGAGTTGAAACACATCACCACGTATTTCCGCATCGTGTTCAACGTGCCGGACACGAACGCCTTCACGAACCTGGTGCTCAACCTCGTGCGCGACGACGGCGCGGTGGTGTATCTGAACGGTGTGGAAGTTTTCCGCAACGGGATGCCAGCCGGGACGATCAATTTCAACACGCTCGCCACCTCGAACGGAGAGAACTCCACGGGCAGCACGAACCTCAATCCATCGCTGCTGCTCCAAGGAGCGAACCTGCTCGCGGTCGAGGTGCATCAAAATGATCCGGACAGTTCCGACCTTACCTTCGATCTGGAACTCTCGGACGGGCGCAGCGATTCGCCGGTGGTCAGCATTCTCAGCCCCGTCAACAACGCCACCGTTCCCGGGCCGGGCGACCTCGCCATCAACGTAAGCGCCACCGACCCGAACGGCGTGGTGACCAATGTGCAGTTCTTCTCCGGCAATTACCTGCTCGGCTCGATGACCAGTCCGCCCTTCACGTTCATCTGGAGCAACGCGCCGAGCGGCGCGCACTATTTGTCGGCCACGGCGCGCGATGATGACGGGCTGGCCACCGCGTCGAAGACCGCGCGCATCGTCATCGGCCCCGGCGGCGCGGGCAATCTCACGCTCGTTCCCGCTGGCTCCGTCTGGAAGTATCTCGACACCGGCACGAACCTCGGCACCTCGTGGCGGAGCAACACCTTCGACGACAGCGGTTGGTCGAACGGCCCCGCGCAGCTCGGTTACGGCGACAGCGACGAGGCTACACTCGTCAGCTACGGCCCGAGTTCCACCACTAAGTACATCACCACGTATTTTCGGCAGACCTTCGTGGTCACGAACCTCGCCGCGATCAGTCCGCTCGTGCTGCGCGTGCTGGCTGATGACGGCCCGGTCGTCTATCTCAATGGCGTCGAAGTCTATCGCACGAATCTTCCCGCGGGCGTCATCACCAACGGCACGCGGGCGCTCGTTAATTTGAGCACGCCGCAGGAGGACTCGTTCTTCCAGACGAATCTCAGCCCGTCGCTCCTGCTGCTCGGCACGAACCTGCTCGCCGTGGAAGTGCATCAGGCCAGCCAGACCAGCGGCGACATGAGCTTTGATTTGGAACTGCTCGGCAGCGACGTGCCGACGGTGCTGCGCGGGCCGTGGTTGAACTCCGTGAGCTGGAGCAACGCCGTGGTGAAGTGGCGGACCAGCACGGATGTGAACGGGCGCGTTCGCTTCGGCACCAATCCGGCGAACCTCAACTTCACCGTCACCGGCGGCGTGAATGACAACCACCGCCTCGACCTCACGAATCTCGCGCCGAACACGAAATACTTTTACTCCCTCGGCCTCACGAATGGCGCGCTGCTCAGCGGGCCGGGCTACCATTTCATCACGCCGCCGCTGCCGGGCACGCGGAAGCCGATGCGCTTCTGGGCGCTGGGCGACGCGGGCACGGCGGATGTTAACCAGTTCAACGTGCGCGACGCGTTCTACCGCATGAACGGCGCGAAGCCCGTGGACGCCATCCTCATGCTCGGCGACAACGCCTACAACTCGGGCACCGATTCGGAATTTCAACGCGCCGTCTTTGACTGCTATCCCACGATGCTGCGCCACACGCCGCTTTGGTCCACCATCGGCAACCACGAGACGGATCAGTCCACCGCGCCTTCATCGAGCATTCCCTACTACCAGATTTTTTCGCTGCCGCAGGATGGTGAAGTGGGCGGACTCGCGTCCGGCACGGAGGATTATTATTCCTTCGACTATGGCAACATTCACTTCGTCTGCCTCGACTCGATGACGTCGAGCAAGCTGCCCAGCGGCGCGATGGCCATGTGGCTGACGAACGATCTCGCCGCCACGACCCAGGAGTGGCTCATCGCCTTCTGGCATCATCCGCCCTACACGAAGGGCAGCCACAATTCCGACAGCGAGTCGCAGTTGATCCAGATGCGGCAGAACCTCCTGCCCATCCTCGAAGCCTACGGCGTGGACCTCGCGCTCTTCGGCCACAGCCACGCCTACGAGCGCAGCCATCTGCTCGATGGTCATTACGGACTTTCCGGCACCATGACCCCGGCGATGAAGCTGAACACGGGCGGCGGGCAAGTGACCGGCGCGGGTGCTTACGTAAAGCCGGCCGGACTCGTGCCGAACGAAGGTGCGGTCTATGTCGTGACCGGCAGCGCGGGGAAAGTCGGCGGCGGTTCGCTCAATCATTCGGCCATGTTTCTCTCCTTGAACCGCCTCGGCTCGCTCTACTTTGAAGTCGCCAGCAATCGTCTCGACGCCACGTTCCTCCGCGAGAACGGCACCACCAACGACACCTTCACCATCATCAAGGGCAACGCCATCAGCGTCGCCGACACCGGCGTGACCGAACGCGACAGCGGGAACACGAATGCAATTTTCACGCTGACGATGGCGCAGACCAGCGCGGTGCCGGTCACGGTGTCCTTTGCGGCGGCGTCCGAGACGGCGCAGTTGGGCGTGGACTTTCTCGCGACCTCGGGCTTCGTGACGTTCAACCCAGGCGTGCGCACGCAGACGGTGATCGTGCCGGTCGTGGGAGATTTGCTGGTCGAGCCGGATGAAACGTTCGCGCTGAATCTTTTCAATAATCCGTTCCTCACCCGCTCGCTGGCGCGTGGCACGATTCTCGACAACGACAGCACGAACGTCGTGGTCGAGCCCACGCTCGGCAGCATCAGCCGAAGCAACAACGTCGTGACCCTGCGCTGGCCCACCGAGAACGGCCTGACCTACCGCGTGGAATACAAAGACGACTTGAACGCGACGCAGTGGGTGATTCTCCAGCCGCCCATCATTGGGAATGGCGGCGTGCATGTGTTCACGAACCTGACGGCCACGAACATCCCGCAGCGCTTCTATCGGGTGAGCGGGGAGTAGGAGCGCGGACCGCCGAGTCCGCGTGTTCAGCCAGCAGTCGGCGGATTCAATTTATCAAGGACCGCCCCTCCACGCAGAGAAACCTGAATTCGTGGCAACTAAATCGCGCGGACTCGGCGGTCCGCGCTCCGCTCGCGTTCATTTCGCGGGGAACCACTGGTAGAGCATGAAATAGACGAGCACGCCGGTGATGGAGACGTACATCCAGATCGGCCAGGTCCAGCGGGCGATTTTCTTGTGGTGCTCCCAGCGTTCTTTCAATCCCCGGTTCAGCGTGATGAGCACGAGCGGGACAATCGCCATGGCCAGCAGGATGTGCGAGATGAGCATCGCGTAATAAAAATACATGATCGCACCTTTGCCACCGAATGGCGTGTGGGCACCGCCCACGAGGTATTTGTGCAGGACGTAGAAGACGAGGAAGATCGCCGAGGTGGTGACGGCGGCGATCATGCAGTTGCGGTGCGCGATCTTCTGCCCGCGCTTGATGAAGATGAAACCGAGGGTGAGGAAGATGGTGGCCAGTGCGTTCAGGCTGGCGTTGAGGGCGGGCAAATCTTGAATGGTCATGTTGTTTAAGGTGCCGGCTCCACGCCAGCGGGACGCTGGCGGCACGTTATTTTTCCCGCGCCAGTTTCTTCACCGCGAGCAGCAGTTGCCGGCGATCCTCGTCCTCGGTGCCTTCGAAGACGCCGCGAATCTGGCCGCGCTTGTCCACGAGGGTGAAGTGCGTGCTGTGCAGGAAAAGATCATCGGGCACGACCTGGTTGGTGTTGTCGAGCACGGCGAATTTCAGCCCGGCCACGCTCAGTTGATAGACGTTGCTCTTGATCCCGGTCAGGAAATGCCAGCGGCTTGGATCCGCCTCGTGACGCTCGGCATATTTTTTCAGCACGGCGGGCGAGTCGAAGCCGGGGTCGGTAGTGATGGAAACGAACTTCACCGGCGAACGGGACGAAACCTGCTTCTCCAAGGCCTGCATCCGCTGGGTCATGCGTTCACAACTCATCGGGCAGCGGGTGAAAATCACGTCGGCGACCCAGACCTGGCCGAGCAGGTTGCTCAGGGAAAGCGTCTGGCCGTGCTGGTTGGTGAGGGTGAATTCGGGGACGCGGCCCAGTTCCAGCAGCGGGTTGCGCAGCGTGCCTTCCTGGATGCGAGTGCGGACGAAGGCGACGGCGATGATGACAATGGTGATGGCGAGCGCGCTCCAGACGACCCACTCGACACCGTGGCCGGGTTTGTTCGTGGACGGGGATTCGGTCGAGTTCAAGTTGGCGTGTTTCGTTGTCGTGGACCCGCCGGACAAGCTGAAGCTTGGACTCCAGCTTGAACTCCAGCGTCTTACTCGAACTCGTTCTTGCCGGGCGTGCCGCCGGAGCCGGCCTTGCTCGCGACCCACGCGGCGTATTCTTCCGCCGTCACGACCTTCAGCTCGCCCTTCATGGAGGAGTGGCCGAGACCGCAGAGCTGCGCGCAGTTGATCGGGTAGCGGCCCACGGTGTTCGGCTGGAAATGGATGGGGATGCTCATGCCGGGGATGGCGTCCTGGTTCACGCGCATGGGGAACACCTTCAAGCTGTGAATCACGTCCATGCTGCTGATGTGGATGATGACGTTGGTATTGACCGGCACGATCACTTCGCTGTTCTGCATCAGGATGTCGTCCTTGCCGTTCGCGTCGTCGGGATCGAGACCGAGCGGATTCTCGGCGCTGACGTAGCGCACGTCCTGCTTGCCGAAGATGGCATTGGTGCCGGGATAGCGCGCGAGCCAGTTAAACTGCTTGCCGGTCACGCGAATGACGACGGACTGGTTCTCCGACGGAAATTTATCGACGCTGCTGGCCCAGAGCGGGACGGCGAAGCCCAACAGAAGCACGCCTTCGACCACGGCCACCCCGACTTCCACCCAGGTCGAATAGTGGTTGCGCACGCCGACGTGATCGGCGTTTGCGCTGCGCGAGGCACGGAAGCGGATGAGCGCGTGGATGAAATAGCCGCCCCAGCCGACGAAGAGCACGGCCATCAGGATGTGGATGTACCACGTCAGTTCATCCAGGCCCGCCCCGTGATTGGAGACAATGAGTGGAGTGCCGAAAAATTCTTTGGTCATTACTTTAAGCCTTCGATTTTAGCGGATGATTCTTCGAGCGCGACCGCCGCCGAACGGCGCGCAATATGGACAAAGAGGGCGACGAACCCGCCGAGCACGGCGAGCACGACGAACAGGAG